>NZ_LKBR01000031.1:0-54055 GCF_002723595.1 Pseudomonas sp. ICMP 460 | reverse complement strand
CCCGGCAGGACGCCGGGTTAGCCGCGCTGGGCCAAGGATGGCCCATCGCGGCGGCCCACGGATTCAAGCCTGCGGGCGGGCATGCCGAGCCCAAGCGAGGCACCGAGTGGTGGGGCAAGAGCGTTTTGGTTACTTTTGCGCTGTTCAAAAGTGACTAGCGAGGCACCGAGTGGTGGGGCAAGAGCGTTTTGGTTACTTTTGCGCTGTTCAAAAGTGACCCGCCGTAAGGGCGGAACCCATACAAGCCATAACCCAAACACCGGATATGTACCCACCTAAAGCCCCAACAACAGCACCACATCATCAACCTCAATGCCGCAACAGCTTACGCAGGGGCACGCCATCCTTGAGCACCGGAGACTTGATCACGATATAGCTGAAGTACTTGGAAATGCCGATATTCTTGTCCAGCAGGCTTTCAACCACCTCCTGGTAATGCTGAATACTGCGGGTCATGAAACGCACAAGATAGTCGTAGCCACCGCTGATCAAATGACATTCAAGCACCTCATCGACCAAGCGAATATTGGACTCGAATTTGGCAAAGTCTTCGCGCTTGTGGTCACTGAGGGTGATCTCGGTAAACACCGTCACCGAGTCGGTAATTTTTGCCAGGTTCAAATGCGCCTTGTAGCTGGAAATATACCCGGCCGACTCTAACCGCTTGACGCGTTGCAAGCAGGGGCTGGCCGATAAGCCAACAGCGTCGGCGAGGCTGACATTGGTCATGCGGCCGTCTTTTTGCAGCTCGACCAGGATGCTGATATCAATCCGGTCCAGTTTCACTAGCCCTTCCATTGCGTACCTCATGACTGCCGTTCGTAAGACAATCTTCTAGCAAAATCAGCGCCGTAAAGACAGCTGATGCTGCGCAACCAGGTCCGCCATGCTGTTGATGCAGTAGTGCGCCGCACACGGCGTGGGTTGCCGGCTGCGCTGACGGCCAATCAAACAGCGGTCCAGGCCCGCCGTCGCGGCGACGGATGCGCGCGTCACGTGCAGCATCGGTTGCGCGTCCAGCGCCGGCTGGCTGAGCCAGCCCGGGTCCTCGGCCAGCGAGATAAAATCTTCAAGTGCAATGCCCAGACGCTCGCACAACGCGGCGCGGTCTTCGGCATCACGGTCGCCGCGCACCCACAATCGGTAGAACTTGCGCAAGTAGAGCATAGCCCCCGGAGCATCCTCGAACAGCGACCAATTGCCGGCTGATCGCGCAAAGCTCATGCCCTCCTCCCAAATGGCCTGCAAGCCCCAGCTCTGCGCGAGTTGGCGATGCGCAAAACACAGCACACCGCTGAAACCCAGCTCGGCGAAGCGTGGGTAGAGTGCCGCGACCACCGCATTATATTCGGCCAGCACCGGCTCTTTTTGCTGCTGCCCGCCACGGCTGTCGAGCAACGGCTGCAAGGCTGCCCATACACCTGAATCGCGATCCACCAGCACTTCATCGCAGTCAATCAGCAACGCTCGATATTCTGTCAGCCCCATGGTGGGTCGATCCTCCAATGATGCATTGCATTCACCCCATGCTCCATAACAGCTCACAAGCGGCGCCAGAAGTCAGTCAGCCTTGGCTCAGTTCAAAACGCGTGCCAAGGCACCCTCAAGTATCTGCAGGGCTTCGTCGATTTGCGCTTCGGTGGTCACCAGCGGCGCGAGAAAGCGCAGCACGTTGCGGTACACGCCGCACTTGATCACTAACAAACCGCCCTTGCGCGCTTCATCAATCAGCCGCTGATTAAGCTCCGCGTCTGGCGTACGGGCCTCGTCGTTTTTGATCAGCTCGATGGCGAGCATGAACCCGGTGCCGCGCACATCACCGATTTGCGGGTGACGCTGTTGCAAGCGCAGCAAGCCTTGACGCAAGCGCTCGCCCAGGATTTCACCGCGCGCCAGCAGGTGTTCTTCCTCAAAAGCATTGATCACCGCCAGCGCCGCTACGCAGGACAACGCGTTACCGCCGTACGTGCCGCCCAGGCCACCGGGCAACGGCGCATCCATAACCGCAGCTTTACCGACCACGCCGGACAACGGCAAGCCGCCGGCCAGGCTCTTGGCGACGGTCACCAGGTCGGGCTGGATGTCGGCGTGCTGGAAGCCGAACCACTTGCCGGTACGCCCGAAACCGGTCTGGATTTCATCCAGAATCAGCACGATGCCGTGTTTTTCAGTCAACGCGCGCAGGCCCTTGAGAAACTCTACCGGCGCCGCCAGGAAACCACCGTCGCCCTGTACCGGTTCAATCAGGATCGCCGCGACCCGCTCTGGTGCCACCTGCGTGGCAAGCAATTCGTCCAGCGCCTTCAGCGCCATGTCGCTGGTGAAACCGCGATAGGCATTCGGATACGGCGTATGGAACACCTCTGGCGCAAACGGCCCGAAGTTCTGTTTGTACGGCTGACTCATGCCGGTGAGGGTGGTGCCGAGCAACGTGCGACCGTGAAAACCGCCGCGAAAGGCAATCACCGCCGACCGGTTGGTGTGGGCACGCGCAATTTTCACTGCATTTTCCACCGCTTCGGCGCCAGAGGTAAAAAACGCAGCTTTGTAGGCCTCCTTGCCGCCGATCAGTTCGCACAGGCGCTGGGCCAGGTCCAGATAAGGCTGATACGCGACCACTTGAAAGCACGCGTGGGACACCTTGTGCAACTGAGCCTGCACCGCCGCAACCACTTTCGCGTGGTTGTGGCCCACATTCAGCACGCCGATACCGCCGACAAAATCCAGGTAGCGCTTGCCGTCTACATCCCACAACTCGGTGCCTTGGGCGCGATCAATGACCAATGGGTGAGCAGTGACCAGGCCACGGGGCACGAATTGGTCGCGCTGACGCAGCAAATGAGGGGTTTCATCGACTTTGCTATTCATGGTTTTTCCCATCGTGAGTCCGGCAACCGGAAGGTGGTTGCGATGTCATTCAGATTACGGTGTGTGGAAAACCAACTACGCCGAACTTGCCCCGTGAGAAATTCGGATCAACTGTTTTGCCCCCGCCTTTCAACAGATCCTGCGCCTGCCTTGAGCGATGATGGGGGTGACCTCCCTTGCGCAGGAAATGCCCATGGCCTTGCTCTACAAAGCTGACCCGGTGCGCGGCCAACACTGGCAAGCACTGTTCGCCGAACACGCATCCGACATCGCTTGGCGCGCCTGGCCAGACATCGGCAACCCGCAAGACATCCACTACCTGGCCGCCTGGCAGGCACCGGAGGATGTGGCGCAACTGCTGCCCAATCTGAAAGTGTTGTTTGCCTTGTCGGCAGGCGTCGACCAGTTGGACCTTCACCGTTTGCCGCCCGAGCTACCGGTGGTGCGCCTGCTTGACCCAGGCATCACTCGGGGCATGTGCGAATACGCGAGTTGGGCGGTGCTCAGCCTGCACCGGGACATGCTGCGCTACCGCCAGCAACAAATAGCGCGCTGCTGGCAGGCGCATTTGTTGCAGCCTGCGGTGAACCGGCGCGTAGGTGTGATGGGCCTGGGGACTCAGGCCCAACAGATTCTCGCGACGTTGGCGCCGCTGGGGTTCGCCTTGTCGGGTTGGGCGCGCAGCGCTCATCAGGTGCCGGGCGTGGACTGTTACGCGGGCGAGCAGCAGTTGCCGGCGTTTCTCAGCCAGTGCGACATTCTGTTGTGCGTGCTGCCGCTGACGGAGCAGACCCATGGGATTCTGAATCGACGGTTATTTGCGCAACTGCCACGCGGCGCGGCGTTGATCAATATGGGCCGTGGCGGGCATCTGGTAGAGGCAGATTTGCTGGAAGCGCTGGGCAGCGGGCAACTGAGCGGTGCGGTGCTGGATGTGCTGCAAGAGGAGCCGGCGCGGGCTGATCATCCGTTTTGGGCTCATCCGCAGATTATGCTGACGCCACACATTGCGGCGATGACTCAACCGCAGAGCGCCTTTGCGGTATTGCTGGAGAATATTCGCCGGTTTGAGCGGGGCGAGCCGATGGTCGGTGAGATAGATCGGCGGTTAGGCTATTAGCCCGCTGTCCTGACACCGCCGAACGGATGCAAACACACCCACCGGTGGGACACACCCAACTGTGGGAGCGGGCTTGCTCGCGATGGCGGTATGTCAGTCAACACATTATTGGCTGACACCCTGCCCGCTTTAGAGCGCATCACGCCTCCGCCTTGACCGAGTCTGCCGCAAAAATCCAAAAATGCTTGATACCTGACTGATACACACACACCCAACTGTGGGAGCGGGCTTGCTCGCGATGGCGGTATGTCAGTCAACACATTATTGGCTGACACCCTGCCCGCTTTAGAGCGCATCACGCCTCCGGCTTGACCGAGTCTGCCGCAAAAATCCAAAAATGCTTGATACCTGACTGATACACACACACCCAACTGTGGGAGCGGGCTTGCTCGCGATGGCGGTATGTCAGTCAACACATTATTGGCTGACACCCTGCCCGCTTTAGAGCGCATCACGCCTCCGCCTTGACCGAGTCTGCCGCAAAAATCCAAAAATGCTTGATACCTGACTGATACACACACACCCAACTGTGGGAGCGGGCTTGCTCGCGATAGCGGAGTATCAGTCAACACATTCATTGGCTGACACAGTGCCCGCTTTAGAGCGCATCACGCCTCCGCCTTGACCGAGTCTGCCGCAAAAATCCAAAAATGCTTGATACCTGACTGATACACACACACCCAACTGTGGGAGCGGGCTTGCTCGCGATAGCGGAGTATCAGTCAACACATTCATTGGCTGACACAGTGCCCGCTTTAGAGCGCATCACGCCTCCGCCTTGACCGAGTCTGCCGCAAAAATCCAAAAATCCTTGATACCTGACTGATACACACACACCCAACTGTGGGAGCGGGCTTGCTCGCGATGGCGGTATGTCAGTCAACACATTATTGGCTGACTACACACACCCAACTGTGGGAGCGGGCTTGCTCGCGATGGCGGTATGTCAGTCAACACATTATTGGCTGACACCCTGCCCGCTTTAGAGCGCATCACGCCTCCGCCTTGACCGAGTCTGCCGCAAAAATCCAAAAATGCTTGATACCTGACTGATACACACACACCCAACTGTGGGAGCGGGCTTGCTCGCGATGGCGGTATGTCAGTCAACACATTATTGGCTGACACCCTGCGCGCTTTAGAGCTCGAGCCTCTCGGCAATCGCTAAACCTACGTCCTGTGTCGAGCCCTGCCCGCCCAAATCCTGGGTGATCGGCCCTTCGGCAATCACCGTCTCGACCGCCCGCAAAATCCCGTCATGCGCCGCGCGATAACGTTCATCTCCATTGCCGAGAAAATCCAGCATCAGCGCGCCCGACCAAATCATCGCAATCGGATTGGCGATATTCTGCCCGGCAATATCCGGCGCCGAGCCATGCACCGGCTCAAACAACGAAGGGAAGCGCCGCTGCGGGTCCAGGTTAGCCGACGGCGCGATCCCGATCGTGCCCGCACACGCCGGCCCCAGGTCCGACAAAATATCGCCAAACAGATTCGACGCCACCACCACATCAAACCGGTCCGGCTGCAACACAAACCGCGCGCACAGAATATCGATGTGCTGCTTGTCCCACGTCACCTCGGGGTAATTCGCCGCCATCAGTGCGGTGCGCTCGTCCCAGTACGGCATGCTGATGGAAATGCCGTTGGACTTGGTCGCCGCCGTCAGGCGCTTGCGCGGACGCGTCTGCGCCAGCTCAAATGCAAACTTGAGAATGCGGTCCACACCGCGCCGGGTGAACACCGATTCTTGCAGCACAAATTCATGCTCGGTGCCTTCAAACATCTTGCCACCCACCGACGAATACTCACCTTCGGTATTCTCGCGGATCACCACAAAATCAATATCGCCAGGCTCACGCCCGGCCAGCGGGCACGGCACGCCGGGGAACAGCCGCACCGGGCGGATGTTCACGTACTGGTCGAAGTCGCGGCGAAACTTGAGCAACGAGCCCCACAGGGAAATGTGGTCCGGGACTTTGTCCGGCCAGCCGACCGCGCCGAAGTAGATGGCGTCAAAGCCCTTGAGCTGCTCGAACCAGTCCTCGGGCATCATCTGCCCGTGTTCCAGGTAGTAATCGCAGTGCGCCCAATCCAGCACTTCAATGCTCAGGTTGAGGTGCCAAATCTTCGCCGCCTGCTGCAGTACGCGCAGCCCTTCGGGCAACACTTCCTTGCCAATGCCATCACCGGCAATCGCGGCGATTCTGTATGCCTTGCTCATGCCTCACACCTCATTAACTGTCAGTTCAACCCGCCGATATGGAAGGCTTTGACTTCAAGGTACTCGTCCAGCCCGTACTTGCTGCCTTCGCGGCCCAGACCCGACTGCTTGATGCCGCCAAACGGCGCGACTTCCATCGAGATAATCCCGGTGTTGAGCCCGACCATGCCGAACTCCAGCGCCTCGCCAAAACGCCACGAGCGCTGCAAGTCCTGAGTGAAATAGTAGGCGCCCAAGCCGTACGGCGTGGCATTGGCCAGGGCCAGCGCCTGGGCTTCATCGGTAAAGCGCATCAACGGCGCCACCGGGCCGAAAGTTTCTTCGTTGGCGAGCAACATGCCGGCGTGGGTGTCGCCAAGCACCGTGGGCTGCACGAACTGGCTGTCGCCCGTGGGCATCGCGCCGCACAACAACTCTGCGCCCTGGCTCAAGGCGTCGTCGATATGCCGCGCCACCTTGTTCACCGCCGCAGGGTTGATCAGTGGGCCAATAGTCACGCCTTCTTCCAGGCCATTGCCGACCTTGAGCTTGCCCACCTCCTCCACCAGCCGCGCGGCGAAACGCGCGTAGATACCGTCCTGCACCAGGATGCGGTTGGCGCACACGCAGGTTTGCCCGGCGTTGCGAAACTTGCTCAGCATCACGCCCGCCACGGCCTGTTCAAGGTCGGCGTCGTCAAACACGATAAACGGGGCATTGCCGCCCAGTTCCAGGCTCAGGCGCTTGATGTGCTCGGCGCTTTGGCGCATCAACAGGCGGCCGACGGCGGTGGAACCGGTGAAGGAGATTTTGCGCACCGCCGGGTTGCCGGTCAGCTCTTCGCCGATGCCGGCGGGCAGCCCGGTGATGACATTGAACACCCCGGCAGGAATGCCGACACGCTCGGCCAGCACCGCCAGTGCCAGGGCCGACAGTGGCGTGAGGTCGGACGGCTTGACGATAATCGGGCAACCGGCGGCCAGCGCGGGCGCGCATTTGCGCGTGATCATTGCGTTGGGGAAGTTCCACGGGGTGATCGCGGCGCACACCCCCACCGGTTGCTTGAGCGTCAGCAAGCGACGGTCGCCGCTCGGCGCCGGCATGGTTTCACCGTAGACGCGGCGGGCTTCCTCGGCGAACCATTTGACGAAGCCGGCACCGTAGCGAATTTCGCCCTTGGCCTCGTTGAGCGGCTTGCCCTGTTCGCAGGTCATGATCAGCGCCAGGTCATCGAGGTTATCGATCATCGCCTGGTGCCAACGTTCAAGCAGCGCTGCGCGCTCCGCTGCCGGGCGTGCGCGCCAGGCAGGCCAGGCGCGTTCGGCGGCTTCGATGGCGCGGCGGGTATCCACCGCGTGCATGGCCGGAACCTGTGCCAACAGCTGGCCGGTGGCGGGGTCGTGGATGTCCAGCGTGGCGCCGCTGTCGGCAGCGCGCCACTGGCCATCTACATAGGCGAGTTCAGCCAACAGGCTGGGGTCTTGCAAGCGATTCTTGAGCATGGTCGAGTCCTGGTCCGAGACACGCTCAAGTCTAGGCAGGTCGCGCAAACGAGGATGCCGAAAGCGCGTTTGAAGCAGCGTGGCGTGCTGAAAATCACGCGAGGACGGCAGGCTCTGCTAGGCCGTCAGCGAACCCAGCATGCCTTGCAAAAAGCGCTCGCCCGCCTCCATCTGGCTGATCTCGACAAACTCATCGGGCTTGTGCGCCTGCTCGATGGAACCCGGCCCGCAGACCACCACCGGCACATCCAGACGCTGCTTGAACAGGCCGCCTTCGGTGCCGAACGAGACCTTTGCAGTGCCGGTGCCCGGCGCCGCGAATTGCTTCAAAAAGCGCACCGCCTCAACGCTTGGGTGCGTGTCGAGCCCTGGGTAGACGTTGATGGTTTCGATCTCGATGGCCGCCACGCTGGACAACTTCTGCGCCTCACGCACGATCACTTCGGCGCGCTCGCGCATTTGCTCCAGGAACTGGTCCAGGTCGTCGGCCGGCAGGTTGCGCACTTCAAAATCCAGGGTGCACAGGTTGGGCACAATATTCAGCGCCTTGCCGCCGCTAATTTGCCCGACGTGCACGGTGCTGTAGGGCACATCGTAGTCCGTGTCCTGAGCGCCGTGGCGTTGCAGTTGCTGCTGGCTTTCGCGCAGCGCGGCGATAAAGTCGCAGGCCACGTGGATCGCATTCACCGAACGCGGGGCCAGCGATGAATGCGCCTCCAGGCCACGGCAATGGGTGCGGTATGAACCCTTGCCCTTGTGGCCAAGTACAAACTGCATGTTGGTCGGTTCGCCGACCAGGCACAAAAACGGGCGAACTGGCGCCAGGTGCAGCACGTCGAGCAAGCGCCGCACGCCGACACAGCCGATCTCCTCGTCGTGCGACAGGGCCAACTGCAGCGGACGGTTCAAGGTTTTATCAGCCGCGTCGAGCATCGCGTCGATGGCCAGGGCAATAAAGCCCTTCATGTCGCAACTGCCGCGCCCATAAATACGCCCGTCCTTCACCGTGGCGGCGAACGCCGGAAAAGTCCACGCCTGCCCCGCCGCCGGTACCACATCGGTGTGCCCGGAGAGCAACACGCCGGGCTGGTGCTTGGGGCCGGTGCTGGCAAACAGATTAGCCTTCTTGCCGCTTTCGTCCTTGACGATCAGCGACTCGATGCCCTTGGTCAGCAACAGGTCGCGCACATAGTCGATCAGGGCCATGTTCGACACTGACGACACTGTATCGAAGGCCATCAGCTGTTTGAGAATCTCGAGAACGCGAGGTTTCATGAGGCCTGGCTCCGTTGGATGGCAGGTTGGGCAAAGCGGGTGATGGAAAACGGCTCAATCGGCGTGCTGGTACTGCCGGTGCTGAGCAGCTCCGCCATGACATCGCCAACGCCTGGGCCGAGCTGAAAACCATGCCCGCAAAAACCAAAAGCGTAGAACAAACCGTCGACGCTGCCACTGCGCCCCATCACCGGCAGTGAGTCCGGCAGGTAGCCTTCGATGCCGCTCCACACGCGGATGATGCTCAGGTTACCGACACCCGGCAGCAGCCGGCGCATCTGGTTGATCTGGTTGAGGATGCTGCGCGGCTCGACCTGGGCGCGACGGTTGAGCATGTCCGGTTTGCTGCGGTAACCGCCGCCAATCACGATATTGCCGCGTGGGATCTGCCGGAAGTAGATCACCTCTTCGGGGATTTTGGTGTACACGCCGATCACCGTCGGCAACGCGTAGGGCACCGGTTCGGTCACCGCCATTTGCGGGCCGTGGGTGTCCAGCGGCACCGGTTCGCCGAACTGCGCCGAGAGCTTTTGGCCCCAGGCCCCGGCGGTGATCAACAGTTGCGCGGCCTGGAACTGGCGGCCGTCGGTGGTGCTGACATGAAAGTCAGCGCCGACTTTGTGCACCTCGGCGACTTCGGTACGCTCTTCAATCTGCGCACCCAAGCGCACCGCCGCGCGCGCAAACGCAGGCGCTGCGAGGCGCGGGTTGGCGTGGCCGTCGTGGGGCGCATAGGAGCCGCCCTTGACGTCCGGGCCAAGAAAACCGAAACGTTGACGCAACTCGGCGCCGCGATAAATTTTCAGGTCCAGTTGCGCGGCTTCCGGCGCGGCGGCGTAGGCCTCAAGTTCAGCGATTTCATCTTCGCGATAACACACGCGCATGTGCCCGCTGGGAATGAACTCAAGGTCATCGCCGATTAATTCCGGCAGGCGTTTCCACAAGGCCCAGGAACGGTTGGCCAAGGCTAATTGGCCGAGGAAGCGGCCTTGCCGTCGCACATTGCCGAAGTTCACACCGCTGGCGTATTGGCCGATCTGGTCGCGCTCCAGCAAGATCACCGACTGCCCGCGAAGACGCAGGAAAAACGCAGTTGCCGAGCCCATCAGGCCACCGCCGACAATCACCACGTCAGCTTTTTGCACACTCATGGCGCGACCTCCTCGGTGAGCATCGACAACGGTTTGACCGGCGCCTGGCCACGCTGGCGGCCGACCTCCTGCACCGGCACGCGCGCCTCGGCGGCAATCACCTCGGCGCCGGCCTGCGAGCAATAGCGGCCCTGGCAGCGGCCCATGCCGACCCGGCTGAACGCCTTGGCGCGGTTGACTTCGCAGGCGCCCTTCTGATTCACCGTGTTGCGTAATTCGCCGGCACTGATCATCTCGCAACGGCACACGATGGCACTGTCCGGTAGCGCCCTGGCCTGTTCGCTGGGCCACGGGAATGCCTGTGCCAGGCCGAGGCGAAATTGATCCATGGCCGCCAGCGCCTGCTGTTGCGCGTCACGCAGCGCGGTATCAAAAGGCTGCTTTAAATCTTCAAGCAGGGTCAGCGCGACCAGGCGCCCGGCATGCTCGGCGGCGTCGGCACCGCGAATTTTCGAGCCGTCACCGGCAGCGTAAACGCCGTCTACCGACGTGCGCCCGGCGGCGTCGGTGGCCAGCCACCATTGGCTGGACGGCTCGTCAAACGCCATCTTGCAGCCCGCCAAATCGCCCAATTGGGTTTCCGGGCGCAAGTGATAACCGAGCGCCACGGCATCGGCCTGCACCGTCATGGCCTGGCCGTTGCCCGCGGTAAAGCGCACCCCGCCGACGCCGTTGGCGGCATCGCCGATGATCTGCAATGGCTTGACCCCCAGATGCACCGCCACCTTGGCCCGGTACAGTTGCGCCAGCAGCTTGATGCCGGTGAACAGCAAGCCGGGGCGCGCGAGCAGTTTTGGCAAGGCTTTAAGGCGCAGGCTGAAGGGCGACGTGTCGAGCACCGCCGCCACCTCGGCGCCGGCTTTGACGTATTGGCTGGCAACCAGGTAAAGCAACGGCCCGCTGCCCATGAAGACCACGCGATGGCCGATCGACACGGCCTGGTTTTTCAAGGCGATCTGCGCCCCGCCGAGGCTGTAGGTACCCGCCAGTTGCCAGCCTTCGATGGGCATCAAACGGTCAGTGGCGCCGGTGCATAGAATCAGCGCGTCGTAATCCACCGTGCTGTGTCGGCCCTGGCTCGCACAGCACAATTGCCCCGGCGTGAGGTTCCACACCAAGGTGTCGGGCCGGTAATCGATCACGCTGCGCAGGCGATCGAACGTCTGGTGCAGATGCTCAGCCTTGGCCGCTTCGCTGCCGTACAGGGTGGCGTAGTCGCGGGTAAACCCATGCGGCTGGCGGCGATAGATTTGCCCGCCGTCACGGCGATTTTCATCGATCAGAATCGGCGTGATACCGGCGTTCACCAGGGTTTCGGCGCAGCGAACCCCGGCAGGTCCGGCACCCACAATGACTACCCGTGCAGTGGCCATGTTGCCTCCGGTTGTGTGGTGACAATATCCAGACCCTCGCGGACCTCGTTGGAGCAAGCGCGCAGGCGTTCGCCGCTGCGGGTCCACACCCAACAATCCTGGCAAGCGCCCATCAGGCAGAAACCGGCGCGGCGCCCGCTGTCGAATTCCGACTGGCGCAAGGCGTTGCCCTGGGTCAGCAAGGCGACCATCAGGGTGTCGCCCTGCAGGGCTTCGATGGCTGCACCGTCCACGGTCAGGCTGACCGTCGGCCGGCCCTGTTCGGCCAGCCTCACAAAACGCCCTTTCATGCATACGCTCCCAACGTCATGGTGGTCAGGCCCTGCTGCGTATTCAGCAACTGGGCAGTGTCGTGGTGACAGAGAATTTCACCGCCATTGGCCAGCGTCCGCCGACTCGGCGCGGTGCGGTTGCACAGGCCGTCGACCCGCACCGGGCAGCGGTTGAGAAAGGTGCAGAGTTCCGGCACGTTGGCGCGCGGGCCAATCGGCGGCAACCCGCCAGCGCTGGCGCTGCAGGTTTCCAGCCAGCCTTGGCGCAGCTCCGGCACCGAGTGAATCAACAGGTCGGTGTAGGGATGAAACGGCGGTTCGGCGAACGACTGGCGGCTGCCGGCCTGTACTTTGTGGCCGCTGTACATCACCACAATGTCGTCGCACAGCGCGCGCACAGTGGAAATATCGTGGCTGATAAACAGGTAGGACACACCCAACTGCTGGCGCAGATCGCGCAGCAATTCGAGGATCGCCGCGCCCACTACGGTGTCCAGCGCCGAGGTCACTTCATCGCACAGGATCAGGTCGGGCTTGGCGGCCAGCGCGCGGGCCAGGTTGACCCGCTGCTTTTGCCCGCCGGACAACTCGTTGGGGCGGCGTTGAGCCAGGTCACGCGGCAGGCGCACCAGGTCGAGCAATTCGCCGACGCGGGTTTGCAGCGCCGCGCCTTTGAGGCTGAAATACATCTTCAACGGCCGACTGAGGATGGTCGCCACACTGTGCATGGGGTTGAGCGCCGTGTCGGCGTTCTGAAAGACCATTTGAATGCGTCGGAACTGCTCGGGGGTGCGTTCGGACAAGCTGCCGCCCAACGGCTGGCCGTCGAACGTCAGCTTGCCGAGGGCCGGGGTCAGCAGCCCCGCCACCACACGCGCCAAGGTGGATTTGCCGGAGCCCGACTCGCCGATCACGCCGATCGCCTGGCCGCGTCGTACGTTGAGGTCGATGTCTTCGAGTACGCGAATCGACGGCATGCCTTGCAGGTTCTTGTTGCCGTAGCCGGCGGTGAGGTTGCTGATGGTCAGCAACGGCACTTCTTCGGCAACCCCGCACGGCGGCCGAATGTTGGTGTCGGGGCGCGCGGCGGCCAGCAGGCTGCGCGTGTATGCATGGCTCGGGGCCTTGAGCAGCGGCGCGGTGGCGCTTTGTTCGAGGATTTGCCCGCCGTTCAGCACCACGATCTGGTCGGCCATCTGCGCCACCACCGCCAGGTCGTGCGACACGTACACCGCCGTGGTGCCGCGCTCGCGCACCACGCGCTTGAAAGCACGCAACACGTCGATTTGGGTGGTCACATCGAGCGCCGTGGTCGGCTCGTCGAGCACCACCAGCAGCGGGTCGCTGATCAGCGCCATGGCGGCCATCACCCGTTGCAGTTGCCCGCCGGACACTTGGTGCGGGTAGCGTTGGCCAATGCGCTCCGGGTCTGGCAGCGCCAGGTCGCGGAACAGCCCGATGGCTTTGGCGTGCAGGTCAGCGCGGCTGCCAAGGCCATGGATCAGTGCGCCCTCTACCACTTGGTCGATGAGTCTTTTCGCCGGGTTGAACGCCGCCGCCGCGCTTTGCGCGATGTACGACACACGGTTGCCGCGCAGGCCTTGCAGTTGCTTTTCGCTCAACGCGAGCATGTCGTGCTCGCCGACTTGCACCACCCCGCCGGACAGGCGACAACCGCGCCGCGCGTAGCCGAGCAGCGCCAAGGCGATGGTGGTCTTGCCGGAGCCAGACTCACCGATCAGCGCCAGCACTTCACCTTTTTCCAGCGCGAAACTCACGCCTTTGACGATTTCCACCTCGCCGCGCTCGCCACCGGCGACCACGCGCAGGTCTTTGACGCGAATCAACTCAGTCATTTCAATGGCCTCCCATACGTCGACTACGTCGGGATGACAGATGGTCGATCAGCAGATTCACGCTGATGGTCAGCGTGCCGATGGCCAGCGCCGGAATGATAATGGCCAGCGCGCCCTGGTTGAGGCCGCCGATGTTCTCGCGCACCAGCGAGCCGAGGTCGGCGTCTGGCGGTTGCACGCCAAGCCCGAGAAAACTCATGCCGCTGAGCAGCAATACGATGTAGCCGAAGCGCAGGCCGAGGTCGGTGAGTACCGGGTTGAGCATGTTCGGCAAAATTTCCATGCAGGCCACGTACAACCGGCGCTCGCCACGCGTACGCGCCACCTGCACGTATTCCAGCGCCTCGATGTTGACCGCCATGCTGCGCGCAACGCGGAACGCGCCCGGGATATAACTGATCACCGCCGTGCAGATCAGCAGCGTGACCGACGAGCCGAATGCCGAGACCATGATCAGTGCAAGCATTTTGCTCGGGATCGAAATGAACGCGTCCATGATGCGGCTGATGATTTCGTCCAGCCACTTGGGCGAGACCACCGACAACAGGGCGCAACCGGTGCCCAGCGCGCTGGCCAGCAACGCTGCCACCAGCGCCAGCCCAACGGTGAACCGCGCGCCGACCAGCACCCGGCTGAGCATGTCGCGGCCGAGGTAATCGGTGCCGAACGGGTGCGTGAGGCTGAAGCCTTCGAAGATGTTATCCGACACCACCTCACCCACCGGGTGCGGTGCCAGCCAGGGGCCGAACAGCGCCACCAGCAACCACACCACACACACCACGCCGCCCACCAGGCCGAGCCACGACGGGCCGCTGGACGCCTTGGCGAGTGCCAGCGCGGAGGACACAGGCTTTGACTTTGCAATGAGCGGATTCATTGGTTTCTCAGCCTCGGGTTGGACAGAATTGCACACAGGTCGGCAAGCAGCACCAGGCCCAGGTAGGCCGCGCAGAACAGCATGGTGCACGCTTGCACCAGCGCCATGTCGCGGTTGGTCACGGCATCGACCATCAAGCTGGCAATGCCGGGGTAGTTGAAGATGGTCTCGACAATCACCACCCCGCCCAACAGGTACGAGAGGCTCAGGGCGATGGCGTTGGCGATCGGCCCGATCGCATTGGGCAAGGCGTGGCGCAGCACAATGCGGATGGGGCTGACGCCTTTGAGGCGAGCCATTTCGACGTAGGCGCTGTCGAGTTGGTCGATCACGGCGGCGCGGGTCATGCGCGCCATTTGCGCGACGATCACGCAGCACAGCGTCATCACCGGCAACGCATACGTGCGCATGAATTGCAGCGGCGAGCTGATATCGCTGGCATACGAAAGCGCCGACAACCAACCGAGGTTGACCGCAAAAATCAGCACTGCCAGGGTCGCCACCAGAAACTCCGGCACGGCGACCATGGCCAGCGTGACGAAGCTCAGGCAGCTGTCGATGCGCCCGCCCCGGCCCATCGCCGAGCCGATGCCGAGTACCAGCGCCACCGGCACCGACACCAGCGCCGTGGCGCCCGCCAGCATCAGCGTGTTGGGTACCCGGCCGGCCATCAATTCACCGACCGGCATGGCGTTGGACACCGACAGGCCCATGTCGCCGGTGAGCAGGCTCATCAACCAGTGCAAATACCGCAACACACCGGGTTGGTCCAACCCCAGTTTCAGGCGCAGTGCCGCCACTTGTTCAGGGGTCGCGAACTGGCCAAGGGATTGTTGCGCAGCGTCCCCCGGCAGTACCGCCGTGATCGCAAACACGACCATCGACACGATCAACAATGTCACGACCCCGGCGCCGAAGCGTCGGCAGATCAACCACAGTGTATTGCTGTTCATCGCACTGCCCTCCTTAAGCGTCCAACCACACCTGCTCGGCGAACATGTAGCCCATAAAACCGCCCAACGGGTTGGTGTCATAGCCTTTGACGCGCTGGTCGACGCCATCGATGTTGCTGATAAACACCGGCACGCCGATGCCACAGTGGTCGTGCACCAGCGTCTGCATGTCGCCATACATTTTGGCGCGCTTGGCGTCATCGGTTTCGGCACGCGCGAGCATCAGCAATTGGTCGAACTGATCGTTCTGCCAACCCGACTCGTTCCACGGCGCCTTGGACTGGAAGAACTGCGAAAACATCACGTCGGCATTCGGCCGTGGGTTGATGTTGCCGAAGCTCAGCGGGTGCTTCATCCAGTGGTTCGACCAGTAGCCGTCGCTGGGCAGGCGGTTCACATCGAGCTTGAGCCCGGCCTGTTTGGCCGATTGCTGCAAGAGCACGGCGATGTCCACCGAGCCGGTGGCCGCGGGCGATGCCATGATCGGCATGGTGATGCTTTCCATACCGGCTTTTTTCAGCAGGAACCTGGCTTTTTCCGGGTCGTACACGGTCTGCGGCAGGTCGGTATTGAAGTAGCGCGAACCCGGCGCAATCGGGTGATCGTTGCCGACCACGGCAAACCCACGGAACACCGCGGACTTGACCTGTTCACGGTCGAGCAGCAGTTTCATGGCCTGGGTGAAGTCCGGGTTCTTGCCGGGTAATTGGTCCTGGCGAATGATCAGGTCAGTGTAGTTGCCCGACGGTGCATCGACGACCCGGTGTTTGCTGCTCGCCGCGATACGCGTGGTCGAACGCGGGTTGACCTCGTTGATCATGTGCACGTCGCCCGACAACAGCGCGTTGACCCGCGACGGCTCGTCGGCGATCGCGATGAACTCGATTTCGTCGAGGTACGGCAGGCCCGGTTTCCAGTAATTTTTATTGCGCACGGCAATCGAGCGCACGCCCGGCTTGAACTCGCCGACCGTGAACGGCCCGGTGCCAATGCCTTTGCTAAAGTCGCTGGTGCCCTCGGGCACGATCAACAAGTGCGACACCGCAAGAATCGACGGCAGCTCGGCGTTCGGCCCGCTGAGGCGAATCTGCACCTCGTTCGGCCCGCTGGCTTTGATCTCGGCGAACTGCTCCATCAGCGGCATGACCTTGGAGCCAGTGAGTGGGTCTTTATGCCGGTTGAGGGAGAACACCACGTCGGCGGCGCTCAGGCTCTTGCCGTTGTGGAAGGTCACGTCCTTACGCAAGGTGATGGTCCACAGAGTTGCGTCGGTATTCTCGATGCGCTCGGCCAGCTCCAACTGCGGCACCAGGTGCTTATCGAAACGGGTCAGGCCGTTATAAAACATGTAGTGGCGTACGTAGTCGGTGGACAGCGCACCCTTGGCCGGGTCAAGGGTGTCGGCGGTGGAACTGGACATGCCGGCGACCCGAATTTTGCCACCGGGTTTGCCTTTGCCCGCCACGCTGGCGTCATCGGCGAACACCTTGCCGGCGGCGCCAAACAGGCTGCTGGCTCCGGCAGCGGCGACGCCAGCAACCCCGAGCATTTGCAGGGCGTGGCGGCGCGACATGCCACGGTTGAGGCTTTCAAACACCCGCAGGCTTTCCTGGCCGGAGATCAGCTCGGGTGGGTTTTTGTTGTCAGTCATATCAAGGCTACCTGTCGATAATCGGAAGAATCGAGTGCTCACGGATGTCCGGAGCGTCCTGGAAACGCAAACGACGGTGACGCAACAACGGCCAACTCAGTGCAAATAATCCTGGAAGCGGTAGTAGGCGCCCACGAACGGCAGGAACCAGGGTTTGCCGAAGTGCCCTGGAATCGCCGGCCATTCGAGTTCACGCCAAGGGTTGGCAGCCGCATTGCCGGCCATCACCTCGGCCATCACCTGGCCCATGTGCACCGACATTTGCACGCCATGGCCGCTGTAGCCCATGGAATGAAACACGCCGCCTTGCTGGCCCGCGCGGGGCAGGCGGTCAGAGGTCATGTCGACCAGGCCGCCCCAGCAGTAATCGATTTTCACCTGCGCCAACGGCGGGAACATGTTCAGCATCGCCGCGTGCAGCACCTTGCCGCTCTTGGCATCGGAGACGCTGTTGGACATCGCAAACCGCGCACGCCCGCCGAACAGCAGGCGGTTGTCCGGGGTCAGGCGAAAGTAGTTGCCGATCATGCGGCTGGTCACATAGGCCCGGTGCCGGGGCAGCAATTGGTCAATCAACGCCTGCGGCAACACCTCGGTGGCAATCACAAAACTGCCCACCGGCACGATCCGGCGGCGGTACCACGCGAGGTCGCCATGCTGGCAAGCACCGGTGGCCAGCAGCACTTGCCCGGCGTGCAGCGAGCCCTTGGCGGTGTTGACTTGATAGCCGCCGGCCTGAGCCTTCCAGTTGTCGACTTGGGTGTGCTCGTAGATCATCGCGCCGCGCCGCGCTGCCGCCTCGGCCAAGCCGACACCAAAGCGGCCGACGTGCATCTGCACCCCGTTGCGTTGCAGCAACCCGCCATGAAACTGCGCCGAATTAACCTCGGCGCGGGTTTGCTCGGCGCTGAGCAGTTCCACATCGGCGTCGACCTCCTGGCGAATCAGCTCGCAGGTGCGCGCCAGGCCCTCGTAATGCAGGGGCTTGGCTGCCAACTTGAGCTTGCCGTTGCGCACCAGGTCGCAGGCGATCCCTTCCTGCTCGACCAGCGAAACCACGCTGTGCACCGCACGTTCGTAGGCCTGGTAATAGGCGCGCGCCTTGTCGGCACCGAGGCTTGCGTGCAACCCGGCATAGTCCTGAGCCACCCCGGTGTTGCACTGCCCACCGTTGCGCCCCGAGGCTTCGCCGATCACCCGCCCGGCGTCCAGCACCACCACGCTGGCGCCTTTAAGCGCCAGCGCGCGCGCCGCCGCAAGGCCGGTGAACCCACCGCCAACCACCGCCACGTCGACCTGCTTGGGCAAGCCGCCCAGTTGCGCACCGGTAAACGCCGGTGCGGTGTCGAGCCAATAGGATTCACTGCCCATGTAATGCCCTCAAGGTGCGCAGTTACAGACCGACCAACGCCGGCAGCCCACCGATATCGGTGATCTGCTGATAACCGTAAAACGCATTCGCCGGCACTTCATGGCCACGAGCAACAAAAGCCTTGTGCTTGATTTTCATGTCATGCGCCGGCATCAGGTCATAACGGAAGCTGGAAGACACATGCAAGATGTCTTCCGGACCGCAGCCAAGGTTGTCGAGCATAAATTCAAAGGCCGCCAGACGCGGCTTGTAGGCCTGTGCCTGCTCGGCGGTGAACACCTTGTGGAACGGCGCGCCGAGTTTGTCGACGTTGGACATGATCTGGCTGTCGCTGGCATTAGAGAAAATCACCAGCGGAATCTTGTCGGCGATTTTCGACAGGCCAGCCGGCACATCTGCATGCGGGCCCCACGTCGGCACCGCGTCGTAATACAGCTGGCCTTCTTCGCGATAGTCGATGCCCCAACGCTTGCACGTACGCGCCAGGGCAGTCTTGAGAATTTCATCGTAGGGGCGCCAGTCACCCATGACCTGATCAAGGCGGTAGGCCGAGAAGTCCTTGACGAACTGGTCCATCTGCTCAGCGCTGATGCGGTCTGCGAACAGCTCGCGGGTCATGGTGCCCATGTGGAAGTTGGTCAGCGTACCGTAGCAGTCGAACGTAATGAATTTGGGACGAAGAAAGCTCATGGAGTGCGGTCCTGAAGTTCGTTGAGTGTGGCAAGCGTTCGCTGCCCTGGCGGCGCGTTGGCCTCGTTGCAGCACAGCTTCATTACAACACTGTGAAATCAGCATATGCCGTCTAAAACGACCTGCACTCAATACAAACCACCGTTTTGGTGGCTGGGCTCAGCAGAGTTTGCGGTGCGCGCCAGGCTTGGGCAGAGCCTGTGTTTGTGCGCTTTTATGGGCCTTTTTGGGGTGGAAAGGCTTAAGCATGCGGGTGGGGGCGGCAGAAAGTGTGGTTGGCGGGATTTGGGACATGGAGAAGATAGACCGGGTGTATACGAAAAACGAGAGACGGCTGATCAGGCAGTTATTTATGCGGGTTAATCTGCGGCTACCGCGTGATCGGCGGATGGGTTGGACGGAGTCCTTACTCGGCCCTTCCTGGCACCAGGAGCTCAATCACGCCACGCTTTCCTGGGCTATCTGCGCATTTATGGATACAGCGGATAGAAGAATTGGGCACCCATAAAAATGATCGCAATCCAGGGAGACCAAGAGTCGATACTCGGCATGGTTGTGTAACCTCGTAAACTTTCTCTCCAATGTATTCCCCAGTGGTAGCACCGACTGTAGTCCCCACCCATGCGCAGCCCTTACTTCGGCCGCGACTATAGATGCCGCTACATCAGGCCTTGCGCGAGGTCCGTTCGAGTTACCTAAACTTCAGCAAAATGGCAACGACTATCATCCCAATGAAGGAGGTAAGGATAGTCGCCGTAACGCTTATAAGAAGACGTTTCAGATAACGTGGGAAGTTTTCTAAATCTACTGGATCCAAGTCACCCAGGCGCAGGTGTACCTTGGGCATCGTGATCATTCCGGCAATTTTTGACATTTCCAGTAGGGACCAAAGTACACCCCGCTTGCCCAAGCTATCTCCCCCTATATAAATATAGCGGCTGTTCTTCAAAGCCTCCTTTATGGCGTCCAAGTGACGATGGGTGAGGTAAAGACTGAACGCAAGGCCTATAAACCCAAGAAGAATTGGGCCGCTAACAATAAAAAAAGCCAGCCAGGACCTCCAGAATTCTTCGGTCGTCATGGCAACGTTTTCTCGTACAATATTTCTCCGCCCACTTCACCACCTGTACTACCGAGAGTCGTGCCCACCCATGCGCCCGACCCTACTTCGGCCGCGACTATAGATGCCCCTACATCGGGCCTCGCGCGAGGCCCGTTCGAATTACCTAAACTTCAGTAGAATGGCTACAACCAAGATCCAAATGAAGGCGATGATCATCACTGTCAAATTGGAGATCAAATACCGTTTCAGGTGAGGTGGGAAATTTTCAAGATCGACTGGGTCCAATTCCCCAATAATTATTGAGGACCTTGGCCACGCTACCATTCCTGCTATTTTTCCCATTTCCAAGAGGGACCAAATCAAACCCCGCCTCCCTAAGTAATCTCCCCAAATATAAATATAACGGCTGTTCTTGAGTGCTTCTTTCATGGCGTCCAAATGTCGATGAGTAAGGTAAAGACTGAACGCAAGACTCGCAGCGACGAGTAGAGTTGGAATACCAATAAAAATAATCGCAATCCAAGATGGCCAAGAGTCGATACTGGTCATGGTTGAGTAGCCTCGTAAACTTTCTCGCCAATGTATTCGCCAGTCGTACCACTGACTGTCGTACCCCTTGCGCAGCCATTACTTCGGCCGAGACTATAGATACCCCTGCATCGGGCGTCGCGCAAGTGCGGTTCGAATTACCTAAACTTCAGCAAAATGGCAACGACTATCATCCCAATGAAGGAGGTAAGGATTGTCGCCGTAACGATTATAAGAAGACGTTTCAGATAACGTGGGAAGTTTTCTAAATCTACTGGATCCAAGTCACCCAGGCGCAGGTGTACCTTGGGCATCGTGATCATTCCGGCAATTTTTGACATTTCCAACAGGGACCAAAGTACACCCCGCTTCCCCAAGCTATCTCCCCATATATAAATATAGCGGCTGTTCTTCAAAGCCTCCTTCATGGCGTCCAAGTGACGGTGGGTGAGGTAAAGACTGAACGCAAGGCCTATAAACCCAAGAAGAATTGGGCCTCCAGATACAAATATCGCAATCCACAGCGGCCAGTCATCGATACTTGTCATGGTTGTTTAGCCTCGTAAATTTTGTCAACCGTGTATTCACCACCTGTACTACCGAGAGTCGTCCCCACCCACGCGCCAGTCCCCACTAAGGCCGCAACACAGACAACGCCTCCTACACCTGTCGTAACGCCAAGCCCCACGCAGATCGCACTACCGGCAACACGTCCTGCCCATCCCCCAACCGTGCCACCGCCAACCGAGCCAGCAAACTTCCCTCCTTCAGTAAACTTGACCTTCTCACACGCCGCCCCAGAGCCGCCGCTACACACCTGCTCAATAGCCAGCAACGAAGACACGCCGCCTATACCAATGCCGATATACCCACCTGCCTTCATATATTTGGCTGCACGACTGGTCGCCTCCACATGCGTTGCGTAACCCGGAATCTGCCCCGGCGCACCGGCTTTATCCCAGTGGTGCACCAGGCTGCGGCTGGATAGACCCAGGGCCGTTTTCAACTTGGGATGGTCGCCCAGTGTTGTCTGGCCACGCAGGCGAGTGGAGTTTAGCAAGTGCGCATCCAGCTGTGCCAACAAGCGCTGGCGACCGGCGAAGAACTGCGGCGATCTTAAGTGGCCGTAATGGCGATAGCTTTGTTGATGCAGGCGCTCGATGGCCTGGAGGGTGTCGCGCAGCTTGGTGATGTGCGTTTCCATCACCACCGCGCTGACGCCGAGCCAGGTTGAGGCAGGACTGGCAAAGCTGGCGATTTCTGCACCGTGGCTAACCAGGAAGTCGGCCTCGTCCGGCGTCAGGGGATCCAGGGATGCATCGACCTCTTGAGCGGCCTGCATCAACTGCGCTTCTTGATAGGTGCAGGTGGTGTTGTTCGGGTCGCTGAGCACGATCATGGAGCCTGCTTTGACTTGGCTCAGAGTGGGGTTGAGCGCCTGAAATTTACTCATCACGGCCGCATTACGCGTGGGGAAAAGCGTGGCTTCCAGTGCTTCGCGCGTCGTGCTTTTGGGCACAATATAGAAGCCAGGCTCCTCGCCCCGCCCGCTGTTAAATGCCGCAGGGGCCGGATTGTTCGAAGGCGCGAAAGCGGGTTGCGCTGGTGCTGCCGAACGGCTGGCCGCTCGCTGAGCGGGGCCATCATTGCTGTAGATCGCCGTAAACACAGAGGGAATCAGCCGAGCTTGGCATGGGCAACTGCTGAAACTGTCCAGCGTGCCAGCCACCTGTTTGCCATGGCTTTGTATGTGCGATACACCGCCGATAATCTGGTAGGTGCCGCCGTCTTTCCCACACGTAACGTCGCCCCCTTCGCGAGCATGCAGCACACCGAACAGGTTAACCCTCGGGTCACCATCCAGAACGATTCCGCCGCAGGTAGTCTTGTCACCACGGCCAATAAAGTAACCTTCACGCATTATTTTCTCCGTTATCTATTCCGGCCGAGGCAACTAAATTCTCGACCATGAGTTCGCCGTGCGCTTCAAGCACATTCAAAACAGAACTGCACTTTGCAACTCAGCGTTCATGGGTTAACGTTCAATGACTGGAGAAAATCCATCTGCCGAATTTTGGTTGCCTTGTGCGGTGGCGCGGTAAATAGCGATAGGTGCTGAAGACATTTAATTGATATACAAAAGAGACAGTGCCGCACTCACTTTTTTTATCCTGATCCGTGGTTTCAGTAGGCGGCTCTCTGTGTTGTAACTTTGACTGGACGATAGCGTGGATGCCTATCAGACGGAACAGGAATCAGCGCACCTTTATTACGCCGCCACATTGATAATATAAAAGTTTAAAGTAAAGTCGGACGTTTCCGAAAATGGCACTGTAAACGTCTGAAGGAAAAGTAGCAGTTGCTTAAGTTGGCGGAGTAATGTCGCGTATAAACGTCACTTACACAGTTGCGACTCTGATAGTGGTTAGGCGCTCGACGCATTACAGTGCAAGCACATTAATTAATGCGCGGTGAGCGTTAGGTGACGCAGAGCGTCACAGGATGCATTCCCACGCAGAGCGTGGGAACGATCAAACGGGCTCAATCTGCGCCCCTGGCATTTGCTGCTGCGCTCCCGCCCGATTTAAGTAGTAACTGTGGTCCAGCCCCCGACCCGCACCAGCAATCTACCGAATATTCCCGCGCCCCTTGCCAGCCTCTAATACAGGTGGGATACAAGCAGCCTCACGCCGCAAAAACCACGTTCCATGGAGGCTCGCCATGTCCGCCCTGCCACACCCTGCTTATGTCTACCGCCCGATGACGGTGGCCGATCTGCCCGCCGCCCATGCGCTGTCGGTGCAAATGAAATGGCCGCATCGTCTGGAAGACTGGGCGATGTTGCAACGGGTCAGCGACGGCTTTGTGGTGCTGGATGGCGAGCGTCTGATCGGCAGTGCATTCAGTTGCACTCAAGGCGATTACGCCACCATCGGCCTGGTGATCGTGAGCAATGACTACCAAGGCCAGGGCATCGGCCGCCGTTTGATGGAAATGGCCATCGCCGCGTGCCAGTCACGCACGCCGATCCTTAATGCCACCCTGGCCGGCGCGCCGCTGTATGCCAGCCAGGGGTTTGTCGAATTCGGCCGCGTGCAGCAACATCAGGGCCAGGCGCTGGTGCCCGCGCTGCCGCAACTTGCCGAGGGTGAAACCTGCCGTGCACTCGGCGCGGATGATCACACCGCGCTCTTGGCCCTGGCCAAAGCCGCCAGTGGCCTGGACCGCCGTGAGGTACTGCGCGACCTGCAGGTGGAGCAGGCCGTGGGCATTGAGCGCGAGGGCCAGTTACGCGGTTTTGCCTTGCTGCGCCCGTTCGGTCGTGGGCGCTGCATCGGCCCGGTGGTAGCAGAAAATATTGACCAGGCCAAACACTTGATCGCGGTGTTGCTGGCGCAAGTGCCCCAGGCCTTTGTGCGCATCGACATCCCGGTTGCCTGCGGCCTGAGTGACTGGCTTGAGCACGCTGGCCTGAAGAACATCGACACCGTTGCGCAGATGGCGCTGGGCGCACCGCCTCAGGCTAGCCAAGGCGTACACCCATTTGCACTGATCACTCAAGCCATCGGCTGACCTATATCCCGGAGCACGCCCTATGTCATCTCCCCGCATTTTGCTGTTGGCGCGCGCCGACGGCAGCCGCGTTACCACGTCCTTTCACCGCGCGGCGTTAAGCGCGCTTGACCCGTTCGGCGACAGCCGCCAACTCGCCTGGCTGGGCGACGATGGTGTGTCCGCAGGCCTGGTGCGGTTCAGCGGTGAGGCGGTCATCAACGACTTCCCGCACAGTGAGACGCTGGTGGTGCACACAGGCCACGTGCTGCTCAGCAGCGCGGATCAAACCCTGGAATTGGGCGTCGGCGCGAGTGCGGTAATTGGGCGTGGCAGCCGCCTCAGCGTGCAGGCGAGCGAGGGTTGCGAATGGGCGTTCTGCGCCGTCGACCTGCCAGACGCCCCTGCCCGCCCGGGCCTCACCCTGCTTGAGGCGCATACCTTGCTGAACCCTTCCGCCGCGCCGGAACCTGCGATTCTGATCGGCCCCACGCCGCAGTGCCGCGCGCTGAATCTGTTTGATGATGCAGTCACCGAACTGCGCGTGGGCATCTGGGATTCGACGCCGTACGCCCGCCACGGTCGGCCGCACAAGCTGCATGAATTAATGCACCTGCTCGAAGGCAGCGTCACCCTGCAAGATGACGCGGGCGTTGCGGTGACGGTGAACCCGGGCGACAGCGTATTTGTAGCCAAAGGTGCGCCCTGCGCCTGGACCAGCACGGTGTATGTGCGCAAGGTGTACGCAGTGAAGTAGTGATCAGGCTTTTAACGCGTCTTCCAGAAACGTCACTAACGCCTGTACGCGCGGGCTGCGAAGCTTGCGCGAAGGCACCAGCAAAATGATCGGCGCGCTGTCAAAGCTCCAATCCGCCAACACCCGAACCAGGCTGCCGCCAGCAACCGCGTCACTCACATCCCACTGCGAACGCAGCACCAACCCCAAGCCCTGCTCGGCCCATCGCCGGGCCACGCTGCCATCGTTGCTGAGCAACGCAGGCGTTATGCGCAGGGTTTTGCGGCCCTGGCCCTTGCGCAGGTGCCATAGCGTCACATCCTCATCGTTTTCACGAATGCAAATACAGCGATGCGCCGCGAGTTGGTCAGGTACGGTCGGCACGCCATTTTCCTGCAGGTAGGCGGGGCTGGCGCATAACCAGCGCTCGTTTGGCGTGAGTTGCCGCGCCGTCCACAGGCTGTCATTCAGGTGCCCGATGTGAACCACCGCATCGCTGTCATGCCGGTCTGGCCAGGGTGTTTCGCGCAAGTCCAGTTGCAGGCACAGCTGCGGGTGCAGGCGCGCGAAACGCGCCAACAGCGGTGCGAGGCGCTGTCGACCAAAGCCAAACGGCGCCGCCAGCCGCAGGGTGCCCACCAGCCTTTCGTCCTGTTGCCTGAACGACTCCGGCAGCGCTTCCAACTGTTCCAGCAACAGAGCGCTTTCACGCGCGAACCGCTCACCCTCGGACGTAAGGCTCAGGCGCCGCGCATCACGATTGGCCAGGGTCAACCCCAGCAGCGTCTCCAATTTGCGCAGGCGCATGGAGAGCGCCGGCGGCGAAACATTCAACACTCTGGCGGCGGCACTCAGCGACTCAGCGCGTGCGAGGGTGACGGCAAGACGTAAGTCTTCGATGGAAATCATTCAATTTTACTTAATGATTGATTAGCCTTGATTGAACCACAGGTTAACGACATCTGAGTAGAGTGCAGCTTGCCCCCAGCCACTCGAGTTCTGCCATGCCCATGCCGATTGCCTCCCTTGACACGCCCGCCGCGCTCGTCGATGTCCAGCGAATGCAGCGCAATATCCAACGCATGCAGCAGCGCATGAGTGCCCTCGGCGTGCGTTTGCGCCCGCACATCAAAACCAGCAAATGCCTGCCGGTGATCCAGGCGCAAATTGCCGCTGGCGCCAGCGGTGTGACGGTGTCGACGCTTAAAGAAGCGGAGCACTGTTTCAGCGCAGGCATTGACGACGTGTTCTACGCCGTCGCCATCGCGCCGGGCAAATTAGCGCAGGCCTTGGCATTGCGCCGCAAAGGCTGCCAGCTCAGCGTACTCACCGACAGCGTCGCCGGTGCCCAGGCTATCGTGGCCTTTGCCGAGCAACACGCTGAACGCTTTGCGGTGTGGATTGAAATAGATTGCGACGGCCATCGCTCCGGCCTGGTGCCAGAAGACCCTGCGCTCATCGACGTCGCACGCCTCCTTAGTGCAGGCGCTGTGCAGCTGCGCGGGGTGATGACCCACGCCGGTTCCAGCTACGATTTGGACAACCCGCAAGCCCTGCAAGCGCTGGCTGAACAGGAACGCTTGCTCTGCGTGCGCGCCGCCGAACGACTCCGCGAAGCTGGCTTGGCGTGCCCCGAGGTCAGTATCGGCTCCACGCCGACGGCCCTCTCGGCGCTGAACCTGCAGGGCGTCACCGAAGTGCGCGCCGGCGTGTATGTGTTCTTCGACCTGGTCATGCACAACATCGGCGTGTGCCAGGCCGACGAGCTGGCACTCAGCGTATTGACCACGGTTATCGGCCATCAGCAGGAGAAAGGCTGGGTTATCACCGACGCCGGCTGGATGGCCATGAGTCGCGACCGCGGCACGCAGCGTCAGCGCGAAGACTTCGGTTATGGCCAAGTGTGCAGCGAAGCCGGCACCTGGATCGACGGCGCGCGGGTCACCGGCGCCAATCAGGAACACGGGATTGTCACCTTGGGCGATACGCCGACTACCGACCTGGTCGCGCGCTTCCCGGTCGGCAGCCGCCTGCGCATTCTGCCCAACCATGCCTGCGCCACCGGCGCGCAGTTCCCGGACTATCACGCCGTCGACGCCGAGGGCGACGTACACACCTGGAGTCGCCTGCATGGCTGGTAATCTGCAACGCATTCACACGACCAACGCGGCCGCGCCGGGCGGGCACTATTCACAGGCGCTGGCCCACGCAGGTATTTTGTATGTGTCGGGGCAACTGCCGGTACGCGCGAATGGCGAGCACAGCGCCGGTCAACCGTTTGCGGTTCAAGCGGCGATTGCGCTGGATAACCTGGTGGCGATTCTGGAGGACGCGGGCTCCAGCGTGGCTGACCTGCTCAGCGTCACGGTGTACGTGGTCGGCATACAACACTGGCCGGCGTTTGATCAGGTTTACGCGCGCTACCTCGTTGAGCACCGGCCGGCCCGCGCCGTGGTGCCGGTACCGGAATTGCATCATGGTTACCTGATCGAAATCCAAGCCGTGGCCCGTCACGCACCCAAGGAGCGCGCATGAACCTGCAAAAAAGCGATGTGCTGATTATCGGCGGCGGCATCATGGGCGCCTCGTCAGCGTTTTTTCTGCGGCGTCGCGGTAGCTCGGTCACGCTGCTGGAGCGTGACCAGATTGGTCAGTACGCCAGCGGTGTGAATTTTGGCAACGTGCGCCGCCAGGGCCGCTATTTGGGCCAGCTTGAGCTGGCCAATCGTTCGTGGGCCTTGTGGAAACGCCTGCCGGAACTGATTGACGACGACCTTGAGTTCATTCCCAGCGGGCACATGCGCGTGTGTTATCGCGAGGATGAAATCGCTGAGCTTGAGGCCTACGCCGCCGCGCCGGAAGCCGCGCAACTGGACCTCAAAATCTATCGCGGCGCGGAGTTGCACCGGCGCTTCGGCTTCCTCGGGCCGCAGGTCAAAGGCGGCTCCTATGCGCCCCACGATGGCCACGCCAACCCACGCCTGGCCGCGCCCGCGTTTGCCCGTGCAGCGCGGCGGCTGGGCGCGCGAATCGAAGAAAAAACCGAGGTGGCCGATGTGCAAAAGGTCAACGGCCTGTTCCACGTCACCACCACCGACGGCCAGTTGTTCGCCGCCGAACAACTGCTGATTACCGCCGGTGCGTGGGCGGCCAAGTTGGCCGAGCGCTTCGGTGAGGCGGTGCCGCTGGAGCCGAACGGCCCGCAGATGTCGGTCACCGAACCGGTGCCCTACGCCTTGCCGACCGTGATCGGCGTGTTTACCAAAATCAAGCAAGAAGTGATCTACTTCCGCCAGATCCCGCGTGGCAACATCATCATCGGCGGCGGCAACCGCTGCACCCCCGACATGCTCAACCGACGCGCGTATTTCAAGCCCGAAAGCCTGCTCAACCAGATGCGCCAGATGCAGCGCTTATTACCCGGCGCCGAGAAGCTGAACATCATCCGCGTGTGGAGCGGCATCGAAAGCTACACGCCGGACTCGCTGCCGGTGATGGGCCGCAGCGGCAGTGTGGACGGGCTGTTTTATGCCTTTGGTTTCTGCGGCCACGGCTTCCAGCTCGGCCCGGGCGTGGGCGATGTGATGGCCGAACTGATCAGCACCGGCAGCACCAGCACCTTGATCAGCCCCTTCGACATTCGCAGGTTTACCCAACCTTTAACGGTGCCCGCAACCGCCCTCACCACAGGAAAACTCATATGAGCCACGCCTATGTTTATCGCACTGCCAACGCGGCGGACATGCCTGCGGCGCACGCGCTGTCGGTGCACCTGAAATGGCCGCACCGCGAAGAAGATTGGGCCATGGTTCAGCGTACGTCCGAAGGTTTTGTCGCCGAACATGACGGCCAATTGGTCGGCGTGGCATTCGCCTGCCATCAGGGCGCTTATTCGTCTATCGGCCTGGTGATCGTCAGCGATCAGCACCAGGGCAAAGGCATTGGCCGCAAGCTGATGAACCTGTGCCTGGAGGCTGCGGCGCCACGCACACCGATTCTCAATGCGACTGAGTCGGGCGCGCCGCTTTATGCAAGCATGGGTTTTGTCGACTTTGCGCGCATTCAGCAACATCAGGGCGTTGCGCAGATGCCAGCACCAATGCCTGCGACCGAGCACGCGCAGTGTCGCGCATTAAGCCCGGCCGAGTACCCGCTGGTAATTGAGCTGGCCAACGCGGGCAGCGGCCTGGACCGCAGTGCCGTGCTCAACGACTTGCTGCCGAGCGCCGAGCATGTAGTCGGCATCGAAGTGCAAGGGCAACTGCAAGGTTGCGCGTTGTTGCGCCGATTTGGTCGTGGCCATCTGATTGGCCCCGTGGTCGCACACGACCAGCAACAGGCCCGCCAGATGATCACCCACCTGCTGCAGTTGATTCCTGGCGCCTTCGTACGCTTCGATATTCCCATCGCGTGCGGGTTGGCCGACTGGCTGGAAAGCCTCGGGCTGCCATGCGTCGACAAAGCACCGCGCATGGTGCTGGGGGCGCCCCCGCAATCAAGCGGCGACATTGCCCAATTTGCGCTGGTGACGCAAGCCATCGGCTAGGCAGGCCAGATTCAGCAGATTATCCCTTGCAGGCTTGAATAACGGCATCTATGCATTGGCGCGTTTTGCTAGCGTAGCCACACACAGGGCCGTGCTGTTCGCCGCGCCTTTTACCGCTCCAGGGAGCCCGTTGGATGACCACACAGTCTTCGAATAACCCCAGCATTGATCCGCAAACGGCTCACCTGTTGTATATCAATGGCCGTTGGTGTGCCCCCGCCATTGCGGCCAGTTTGCCGGTGGTCAACCCGGCCACCGAAGCGGTGGTTGCAGAGGTCGCGAGCGGCTCTGCCGAGGACGTAGATCGGGCCGTTACGGCAGCACGCGCGGCCTTTGCAGGCTGGTCGCAGACCTCGGTCACTGAGCGCGCGCTGATGCTTGGAAAAATCCACGCACTGATCCTGGAGCGCAAAGAGCAGCTTGCCCAAGCCCTCACCCTGGAAATGGGCGCATCGATCAGTTCCGCCCGCGCCATGCAAGTGCCGCTGGCGGCCGAGCATGTTCGGGTCGCGCGTGACCTGCTCGGCACCTATCGCTTCCAGACCGTCGAAGGCGGCACCGCCATCGAGCGCCAACCCATCGGCGTATGCGGTCTTATCACGCCGTGGAACTGGCCGCTGTATCAAATCACCGCAAAAGTCGCCCCGGCCATCGCCGCCGGCTGCACCGTGGTGCTCAAGCCCAGCGAACTGTCGCCACTGAGCGCGCTGCTGTTTGCACAACTGGTGCACGACGCAGGCCTGCCGGCGGGCGTGTTCAACCTGGTGAATGGCAGCGGTGCCGAGGTCGGCGCAGCCATGGCGGCACATGCCGACATCGACATGATTTCGATCACCGGCTCAAACCGCGCCGGCGCGCTGGTTGCGCAAGCGGCCGCGCCGACGGTGAAACGCGTCACGCAGGAGCTGGGCGGCAAGTCGCCGAATGTGCTGCTGCCCGACGCCGACTTCGCCAAAGCCGTGCCGCTGGGCGTGCTGGCGGCGTTTCGCAACGTCGGCCAATCGTGCAGCGCGCCGACCCGAATGATCGTGCCGAAAAACCGCTTGGCCGAAGTCGAAGCGCTGGCCGCGGCCACCGCTGATGCAATCATCGTCGGTGACCCACTGTCGGAAGCGACGCAACTGGGGCCGATTGCCAACGAAGCCCAGTTCAATCGCGTTCAGCACATGATCCAGGCAGGCCTTGATGAAGGCGCAAAACTGCTCTGCGGTGGGCCAGGCCGCGTGGCGGGTTTTACAAAGGGCTTCTATACCCGCCCGACGGTTTTCTCCGGCGTCGACAGCGCGATGCGCATCGCCCAAGAGGAAATATTCGGCCCGGTGCTGTGCATTATTGCGTATGAGACGGTCGACGAAGCGGTGGCGATCGCCAACCACACTGTCTACGGGCTGGGCGCCCACGTTCAAGCGAAAGACCTTGACCTTGCGCGTGCCGTCGCTTCGCGTATTCGCGCCGGCCAAGTGCACCTGAACTACCCGGCCTGGAACCCCATGGCACCTTTCGGCGGCTACAAGCGCTCCGGCAATGGCCGCGAATACGGCGTGCAGGGGTTTGAGGAGTACCTGGAAACCAAAGCCATCCTTGGGTTTGGCGAATAACCCGCGCGCGCAGCGGCTAGAGGATCAGGCGCTGCGCGCGGCGATGGCTTCGACTTCCACCAACGCACCCGGTAACGGCAACGCCACCACTTGCAACGCCGTACGCGCAGGTTTGTTCGGTTGCTCGGGCGTACCGAAGAACTGCGTGTAACCGGCCTGCAAACCGGCAAAGTCGAGCTTGCCGCCGGTCTCTTCGGCGCCGACCAGAAATACCCGCAGTTGCACGATGTCGCCGAGGTCGAGGTCTTGCTGGCGCAAGATGCTTTGCAGTTTCTTGAACACCGACACCGTCTGCACTTCAGTGTTGCCATAAGCGGCTGGCGTGCCCGCCGGGGCGTTCGCATCAGCCAGGTCCGGCAAGGTGCCGCTGACAAAAATCAGGCTGGCGGAAGCCGGTACTGTGACGGTTTGCGAGATCGGGAAATCGCCCACACTGGTGCGTTGAATGCTGTCGCTCATGGTGTCTCTCCTTATGAAGCGGCAAGTGCCGCACTGTGTCGTTGCTGGGTAACGCGTTCAGCCAGTTGCGCGACCACATGGCGCGCCGAGTTGGCCGCCGACTCCTGCCAGATACCCACGCCGCTTTGCACCAGGCCGTCGCCAGCGAAGTACACGCGGCCGTGGCCTTGCTCCAGCAGTTCGCTGGCGTGCGCCGGGAAATGTTCGCGTTGCAGCCACGGGCCTTCGCTGTAGGGAATCTGTTCCCAAGACACCGCCAGCGGGTCGCGCAGGTGTTTTGAATAACCCGGATGCAGCAACTCGACGGCTGCCTTCGAGGTCGAGAACTGTTGCTCGAACGGTTGCGCGCCAAACACGTCGGCGCCCTCCCCGGTCACGTAACCGGCCACCAGCAAACCGTTGCGGGTGTTGAGGTCGTTGCTCGGGTACCAGAGCAGGCGCGCCGGGTGATCCACCCACGAAAGCCCGCCGTAGGTGCGGTAGTCGGTCTCCCAGAAGCGCGGCGATTGCCACGCCACTTTGGTCGCCTGGTCGCTGCGCGTGCTGAGCAGCGCGGCCTTGATCGGGTCGCTGAAATCAGTGTCGAGCTTGGCCAGCAACGGCAGCGGCAAGGTCGAGACCAGGTAATCGGCGCGCACCACCTGTTCGCGGCCGCTGTGCTGGTCGTGGTAGGTCACTGCCACGCCGTCTTCCAACTGGCGAATCTGGCGCACCTGCGCGCCCAGTTGCACCTGCTCGCGGACGCATTGGTAGAACGCCTCGGTGATACGGTCCATGCCGCCGACCGGCTGGAACATGGTGGCCGAGAACTCGGGAAATTCGGTGTGCAACAACGCGCCCCATAATTCCGGATGCAGCAAGCGTTCAAGGCCAATCGGGCGGGTGCTGGCCGGCAATGCGCCCGGGTGCGCAGGCGATTCCTGGTGACCGGAACGCAGGCTGCCTTCATACACCAGCGCTTGGGACAGGTCGCCATACACTTGCAGGAACGCCAGCAAACGCGTGCGTTCTTCGCGGCTCAACATATCGTCGAGGGCGTCGCGTTGCACCGCTTTGGCCAACAACCCGGACACGTGCCCGCGCGCATCATTGATCGCCTGGCCGACGCTGAACGCCGGTTGTTGCAGGTCCGGGCGCACCTGGGCGCCATGGCTGCTGTTGACCAGCACTTCGAGCGGCACGCCGAGTTCGCTGCAGTAGTCGAGAATCGTGCGGTGCTGGCTGGGAATCCTTGCCGGGCCTGCGTTGAAATACACGCCCGGATCAAACGCCACGGTTTGCCTGCGACCATCTTTGTAATCCACAGGGTCGCCGTTGCGCAGGGTCCAGGTGCGCCCGCCCACGCGGTCACGCGCCTCCAGCACCTGCACGCTGAAGCCTGCGCGGCTGAGTTCCAGCGCGCTGACCAGCCCGGCGACCCCGGCCCCCAGCACCAGCACGCGAGTGCCCTGGCCCAGGCCAGCCTTGAGCCTCAGCGGTTGCGGCCGGCGGTGCGACGACGGCCCCAGCCCGAGCGCCGCCAATGCATCCTTGACCGCCTTTTCACCGCCGACTGCGGCGATGCTCGACAACGCTTCACGTCGTGTCAGTCCCATGCTCAATGCTCCTGATCCGGCAGGCCCGGTGGGTTGATCAGCGAGGCGTCGACGCGCTCCACGTCCAGCCCCCAACGCTGCAATACTTGCGCGTATTGGCCGCCGGCAATTGCACCTTCAAGGGCGGTGTGAATCGGCTCGACCAGGCCATTGCCCTTGCGCGTGGTCACGGCAATATCCGCCTGCAATGGCCAGCCGCCGTTAACGGTGCCGACACGCTTGATGCCACCAGTGATCGCGGCGGAATAGGCGTACACCGAATTAGGCCCGAACAGTGCATCGCTGCGCCCCGATTGCACCGCCAGTTGCGCGGCGGCCTGGTCGTCGAAGTACTGCAACAGCGCGGGCTTGATGCCGGCCTTTTCATTGACCTCGTTCCACGCCAGCAGGACCTTTTCCTGGTTAGTGCCGGAACCGACGATGATCTTCAACCCGGCAATGTCCGCCGCGTGTTTGATCTCGCTGATCTTGCTCGTGCTTTTTACGTAAAACCCCAGCACGTCCTGGCGATACGTGGCGAAGTCAAAGCGCTTCTTGCGTGCCTCGGTCACGGTGACGTTGCTGATCACCGCGTCGTACTTGCCTGAACTCACGCCCAACGGCCAGTCTTCCCAACTGGTTTGCACCACATTGAGTTGCAGGCCGAGGCTGTCGGCCACCAACTGCGCAGTGTCGGCCTCGCTGCCGATGGTGGTCTTGTCGTCATTGGCGAGCAGCGCCAGCGGTGGCCCGGCGACACCGGACACGGCCACGGTGAACTTGCCGGGCTGGGCGAACTTGAAGCCCGGCGGGATCTGCGCGATCGCCGCTTCGTTGCGCGGCACATGAACGCGCACGCGGTCGGGGCTGAGGTCAACCTGTTGCACGGCGAAGGCGCTTTGCGCGGTGCCGACGGCAAGCGCCAGCAAGGCCACGCGGGTAGTCGTGATAAACATGGGCAGTCACTCCTTGAACTAAAGCACCTTGCCCAAAAAGGCCACGGTGCGGGGATGTCGGGGTTGGCGAAAAATCTGTTCGGGCGGGCCTTCTTCGATCAGTTGGCCGTCGCACAGAAACACCACGTGGTCGGCCACTTCGCGGGCAAAACCGATTTCGTGGGTGACAATCACCAGGGTCACGCCCAGTTGCGTCAGGCCCTTGATCACGTCGAGCACCTCGCCCACCAGTTCCGGGTCGAGGGCCGAGGTCGGTTCATCAAACAGCAGCACCTTTGGGTCCAGCGCCAAGGCGCGGGCAATCGCGACGCGCTGTTGCTGGCCGCCGGAGAGCTGGCGCGGGTAAGCATCGAGTTTGTCCGCCAGGCCGACCTTGGCCAACAGCTCAGCGGCCTTGGCCTGAGCCTCAGCCTTGCTCCAGCGCTTGTGCGCCAGCGGCGCTTCGGCGACGTTTTCCCAGGCGGTGAGGTGCGGGAACAGGTTGAAGTTCTGGAACACGAACCCCACGTCGATGCGCTGCTTGAGAATCTCGCGCTCCTTGAGTTCAAAGAGCAGGTCGCCTTTACGCCGGTAGCCGACGTATTCACCGTCGATGGTGATGTGCCCGCTGTCGATTTTCTCCAGGTGGTTGATGGTGCGCAGCAAGGTCGATTTGCCCGAGCCGGACGGCCCCAGAATCACCGTGACTTTGCCGGGGTCGATGGTCAGGTCGATGTCTTTTAATACCTGCTGGTTGCCAAAGCGCTTGCCCACGCCCTGGATCTGAATACGGCCGGCGCGGGCTTCACTCATGGGTTTTCTCCTTCAGCCAACGGCGCACACGTTGCAGCGGCGTGGGCGGCAGCACCCTGGCCGTGCCACGCGCAAAATGTCGCTCGACGTAGTACTGCGCGCTGGTCAGCACGGTGGTGATGATCAAGTACCAGACGGTGGCGACGATCAGCAGCGGGATCACCGCCTGCGTGCGGTTGTAGATGACCTGCACGGTGTAGAACAGCTCCGGCAAGGCCAGCACGTAGACGATGGACGTGCCCTTGACCAGGCCGATGATTTCGTTGAAACCCGAGGGCAAGATCGAGCGCAGCGCCTGCGGCAGGATGATCCGGAAAACCCGTCGCGAGGCCGGCAAGCCCAAGGCCGCGGCCGCCTCATGCTGGCCGGCGTCGACACCGATCAAGCCGCCCCGAATAATCTCTGCGGCATACGCCGCTTGCATCAGGCTGAGGCCCAACACCGCCACAGTGAATTGGCTCAGTACATCCACCGTCGACCACTCGGCGAACACCACGGAGGTAAACGGCACGCCGAGCACGATGTGGTCATACAGATACGCAAAGTTGTAGAGGATGATCAGCACCAGCAACGCCGGCATCGAACGGAAAAACCAGATGTAGCCCCAGGCCAAGGCCGCCAACAACGGCGAGCCGGACAACCGCGCCAAGGCCAGCGCGGTGCCGAGGATGATGCTGAACACGCTGCTGAGCAGGGTCAGCAACAGCGTCTGGCCGAGGCCACGCAACACCGACGGCGAGAAGAACCATTGGCCGAATACGCCCCACTCCCAACGCGGGTTGGTGGCCAGGGAATACACGATGGCCAACACCACCAACGCGGCGAAGATTGACCCCGCCCAGCGCCACGGGTGTCGGGCGGGCACTATTTGCAACGCCTTGATGGGTGTGGAAACGCGGCTGCGGCGAACCGGTTGCGCGCTGACCTGATCGATCAGGTGATACGATTTGGCGACAATGGGCATGTTCTATTCCTCGCGGGTAGCGGCCTTAGAAGGCGTAAGTCAGCCGGGTGTAGTAGTACCCGCCGGTAAAACCGTAGGGCGAATACGTGCCGTAGCTGGCAACCATGGTGCTGCTCGGCACGCCTTGTTTTTTCGGGTAGACGTCGAACAGGTTTTTCGCGCCGATGGCGATGTTGAGGTCTTTGGTGAGGTCGTAGCCAAGGTCGAGGTCGGTGATCCATTTCGCGCTGTAAACGCGGTCCAGGCTGCGGTCGGCAGAGACATTCACTTCTTTGTATGAGCCGTAGCGGGTCAGGGCCAGGTTGAGGTTGAAGCGGTCGATGCTCCAGTCACCGCCCAGAATCAGCTTGGTGCTCGGCTGCACGCCGGTGATCAGGTTGCGCGCCTCGCGGTCCATCAGGTCGTACGAGGTGCCGAGAATAGTCGTCGACGCCTTGTAGTTGAGGATCCTGGTCTGGTTCCAGTTAAACGCCGCCGTCCATTTCAATGCGCCGTATTCGCCGAGGTCCTGGTTGTAGTTGCTGACCAGGTCCAGGCCTTTGGTGCGGGTGTCGGCGCCGTTGATGAAGTACTGGCCGCCGGAGGTGGAATTGACGCCGTTGTTTTGCAATACCTGGGTGACTTCCGGGCCGAGCAAGGTGCCGGTGAGCGTGATGCGGTCGCGCAGGTTGATCACGTAGGCATCGGCGGTGAAGCTCAGGCGGTCGGTGGGCGTCAAGGTGAAGCCGAGGCTGAAGTTGGTTGAGCGCTCGGGTTTCAAGCCTTCAGCGCCCAACGCCTTGGCCGCCGCCGAATTCACCGGCAGCACGCCGTAGTTGATCGACTGGTAAACCCCGTCTACCACGCCATAGGTGGTGGAGCGTGCGCTGAACAGGCTGTTCGCCAGCGACGGCGCGCGAAAGCCGTTGCTGACCGTGGCGCGCACGGCAAATTGCGGGGTGAAATCGTAGCGCGTGGTCAGCTTGCCGCTGCGGGTGGCACCGACGCCTTCGTTGTAATGCTCGTAACGCAACGCGGTGCCCACGTACCAATCCGGCAGCGGGTTAAAGCCTGCGTCGACGTAACTGGCGAGGCTGTTGCGTGAGGCGCTGCTTTCTTCGTCCGGCGAAATACCGTTGGTGACTTGCGCGCCGGACGACGCGCAGTTACCCGGCGCCACGCAATAACCGCCATTGGCATACGAGGCATCATCACCGGCCTGCACCTCGTAGGTGTCGCGCCGATGCTCAAAGCCGTAAGACAGGTCCAGTGGCTTTTGCAGGCCGATGTCGAAGCCGCGTTTGAAGTCGAGGTTGGTGGTCAGCTCGGTGGAAATCCACGTACCGGACGTGAAGCGGTTCGGCGTGGCCTCACCCAGCGACGGGTTCTGGTTGTGGGTGGTGCCCTGCTCCGCGTCGTTGCGCCCGTAGGTGGTGGACACATCCCACTGCCACTCGCCGACGGTGCCTTTGCCGCCGAACGCGGCTTGAAAATCGTCCTCGTCGATGTACCAGGTCGGCGTGTACCCGGACGGGTAACCATTCGGGCCGGTGGTGATGGTGTTGGTGATAGTCGGCAGGCGAAAGTTCTGCCCCTGCTCGGCCTTGCGCCGCGAATAGGTGGTGAAGGAGTAAAGGCTGAAGCTGTCATCAATCGGCAGTTCGGCGTTGTAGCCCAGGGTCAGCAAGTTGGTCTTGGGCGTGCCGTAGCCGCCGTAGGTGGACTTGCCCGCCAGGCCGTAGGCTTGCTCGTAGGTGTAGCCGTTGGCGCTGGCCTTGTTGTCGTCGTTCTGGCTGCGCGCATCCAGCGCCAGTTGCAGGATGCCGCCGTTGCCGATTTCGAAGCCTTTGTTCAGGCTTTGCTGCACGGTCTGTTTTTTGCCGTCATAACCCTGGCCGAGGTTAGTGACTGCCGTGCCGCTGGTGTCGGCCTTGAGGATCACATTGATCACCCCGGCGATAGCGTCGGAGCCGTATTGGGCGGCAGCGCCATCGCGCAGCACTTCGACGTGATCGATGGCGCTGATCGGGATCAGGTCGAGGTCCGCCGGTGCAGCGCCGGTGTTGATGCCGTTGATGTTGAGGGTGGCGCTGGTGTGGCGGCGTTTGCCGTTGACCAGTACCAGCACTTCGGCGGCGCTCAAGCCACGCAAGTTGGGCGCGCGGGCAATGCCGCTGGCGTCCCAACCGGTTTTTTCCGGCAGGCTCAGCGACGGGATCACCGCGCTCAAGGCTTCCATCAAACCGGGCTTGCCGGTGCTTTGCAGTTGTTTGGCGCTGACCACATCGATCGGCACCGGGCTACTGGTGACGGTGCGCTGTTCGGCGCCTCGGTTGCCGGTGACCACCACGGTGGACAGGGTGCTGTCGTCCTGGGCCTGGGCGGTGCTCGCCAGCAAGGCCAGCGCGAGTGCGGCGGTCGGGGGTAAAACGTGCTTCATGGCCACTCCAAACTTTCCAAATCGCGAAGTCGGGCAGTCACGCTGTCGATTTGGACGGCGCGGGGTGCTCGGTTTTCAGGGGGTTGCCTGCGATTTGGAGCTAGGTGTGGAGCGAGCGTGGGGTTTGAATTGGCAACATACGTTGAACTCCCTTCCAACGATTCTGCTACGGGGTGATTACCCGGCTTGGGTGCGCAGAATCCGAATTGCTATGGGTACCATCCGAGGTCAGGGGTAGGCTGTTGCGATCAAACATAACGGAATGAATTTCAAAAATATAATGCTATTTGGGCATAAGCTAATATTCTGAGTTTTCATTATTTTATGACTGGGTTATTCATATAAATAATGTCTTTTTGAGATTATGCTGTTGTTCTTCAGAAGCCGGCCCACTCTCGCACACCCGATGCGATCAAAAAAATGTGGGAGCGGGCTTGCTCGCGATGACGGTGTGTCAGTTGATAAATATTTATCTGATACACCGCAATCGCGAGCAAGCCCGCTCCCACATTTACTGCGTTCGGCTTTGCGCTACTTGCCTGGCTGCAACAACTGCATCTGCTGGCGATAATCATCCGTCACCTGCCGCGCCTGGCTGCCGCTGGTGATCACCCGAGGCGTGATCAGCACGATCAACTCAGTGCGATCCTTGGACTTGCTGGTGCTGCCAAACAACCACTGCAACCCGGGAATGCGCCCAAGATAAGGCACCGCGCTGACGCTCTCGGCGTTGTCCTGCTTGATCAAGCCGCCGAGCAATACCGTCTGCCCGCTCTGCACCGCCACTTGGGTGGACACCGAACGCGTAGAAATACGCGGGTTATTTTGCGTGTCACTGCTGCTAGCCGTCTGCGCCTGAGCATCACTGACCTGCTGCTGAATATCCATGTACACCAGGCCACCCGGATTGATCCGTGGCACCACGTCGAGAATCACCCCGGTCTGCACATATTCGACACTGCTCAAGGTGGTGTTGGAAAGGCCCGTGTTCACCGTGGTCTGGCTGATCGGAATATTATCGCCGACTTGAATCTGCGCCGGCTGGTTGTTCATCACCACCAGCGACGGCGCCGACAACACTTGGGTGCGTCCGTTGGTTTCCAGGGCGTGCAAGGCCACTTGCAGGTTGGAGCTGACGAACGAATAGAACAACGAATCGGCGGCGCCCAAACCGGCACCGCCGCCGCCCAGCGCGCCTTGGCTGCCGGATGTGTTGGCCACGGTGGTGCTGGTGGAATTGCCCGCCAGGCGGCCCAAATACCATTGCACACCGAGGTCCAGTTCACCGGTGAGTTTGACCTCCAGAATGCGCGTCTCTATCTGCACTTGCAGCGGTGGGTTGTCGAGGCGCTTGATCGCCGATTCGATCTCTTTCCACTGCACGGGGCGAGTCCGCACGAGCAATTGGTTACTGCTTTTTTGCGCGGTGATGCGGGTGCCGGCGTCAAGGCTTTTGGCCGTTGTGCCCGCGCCTGCATCCTGCTCGGTACCCTCGCTCTCGCTGTCGGGATCGGCTTCCGGTTCCTGCTCTTCTTCACTGCCGCCAGCCTGGTTGTTAGCCATGCCAGCGTTGTTGCCCATGCCATTAGCGGTGCCCATGCCCATGCCGGTGCCCATGCCCGAGCTGTTGCCATTCATTCCACCGGAAGTGCTGTTGGTGGCGGGCGACGACAGGGTTGCAGTGCGCAAACCAGGCGCGACTTTAGCTGGCGCATCGTCCTTGATCGCACCGCTGCCGTAGATTTGTCGCAGGTATTTGGCGAGGTCGGTGGCCTTCATGTTGCGCACGTCGTAGACGTACATCTGTGGCTCGTTGCCGCCGCCTTCGTCGATGGTGTGAATCCAGTCACCGACTTCGCTGAGGTACTGCGGCTGGGACGAAATCGCCACCACCGAGTTGGTCCGCTCAATCGGCAAAAAGCGCACCATGCCCGCCAGTGGCATGCCGCTGTTGGGGCCGAACATCTTTTGCAGCTCCGGCATCAGCTCGGCGACCGAGGCGCGTTGCAGGCCGAACACCCCGACCGACATGCCCTTGAGCCAGTCCACATCAAAGGTGTCGATGGTGTCTTGGTAGTTGGCCAATTCTTCAGGCGTGCCCGCCAGGCTGAGCACATTGCGCGCCGGGTCGACCAGCAAAAATGCATTTTCACGGGCAAACGGCTTGAGCAACTTTTGCATCTCGGTGGCCGAGATATAGCGCAGCACGAACAGCCGCGCCGACAGGCCGCTGGAAGGTTGCGAGACGCGCATCTCCGGCACCAGCTTGCCCGCCACCGCCTGGTTGGCCGGCAGGATCACATAGCGATTGCCCTGCTTGATCATGGCGTTGTCGGTCCACGACAACAGGGTTTCGAGAATCGACAGCGCCTGCTGCTTGTTCACAGGCTTGGAGGTGGAAAAGCTGACGTTGCCTTTCACACCTTGGCCGATGCTGTAGTTTTCGTGCAGCAAGTCGCCCATCACGCTGTTGATCACGGCTTCGATCGGCTGGTCAGCGAAGTTGAACACAATGTCACCGCTGCCCTCCTGCTTGGGCGCCGCCGCTGCCGGTGGGCGCACGAACTGCTGGTTGCCGCGGATCAACTGGCGTTGCGGCGGCGTTTTCGCCTGCGGTTGGCCAGTGTCGACCGAGGCCTGTTCGGTAGCCGGGTCGACGTGTGGACGTTGTGACCCAGTGCCCTGCATTGCCTCATGCAACAGAGCCTCGTCCGGGTCGAGATGGTCGGGGAATGTCCCGCAGCCGCCGAGTGAAACAGCGGTGGCGAGGCAAAACACGGTGGTGCGCAAGGCGCCGGGGAATGTGTCGATCAAGGGGTGGGCTCATGAGGAAGGGTAATCGGGGGTGTAGTCGACGGCGGCGGCAAACGCAGGGTGGTGAGGCTCAGCGTTTGCGTGCGGCCGTCGAGGACGAAACGGGCGTTACGCGGTGTCAGGTTTTCCAGCAACCAGCCATTGGGCAGGGCCTGGCCTTGATGAACTTTCAGTGGCGGTCCGTCGGCACGCTTGAGCATTGCCACGCGCACGTCGCCGTCGAGCACGATGCCGGTCAGCGTCAGGCTCGACAGGCTGGACACCTCGGTCTGGTTTACGGCGCGGTCGGGGCTACGGTTGGTACTGAACAACGGCGCTTGCCAGGTGCCGGCCAGGCTTTCAAGGGTTGCGCTCGGCGCCACCAGCACCTTTGCCGGGGCGTTGGCACGCGCATCCGGCTCGGGCACCGGCAACCACTGCGGGGCATCGCCGATGCTGCTGTAGATGCCGACCATCAGCACGCCCAGCAGCCCGGCGACACCGAGCAAGCCCCATTCCAGGGGTCGCAATGCAGCGATCATCGGCGCACCTTCGCGGTATCGGCGGGTTGCAGGTAACCGCGCACCAACATGTGCACCACCAGTTTGCCAGCGCCACCGCTGGCGGGGGCATTTGGCGGGCGGCGAATGCTGAGTTCATCGACGAACAAAAACGGCCGCTGGTACTCCAGTTCATGCAGGATCGCGGTCAGCGGTTCAATCGCGCAGTCGAGCGTCAGGCTGACTTTGACCTGGCGATACGGCTCGGTGTCGTCCTGCTCCGGGGTGATCGGCATGCGCTGGGTCAGGCTGCAGCCACCGCCGAGGTTGGCGCGGTTTTTAATCAGGTCGGCGATGCGCTGCATCAGGTCAGCCGCTACCGCGCTGGGGTCATCGCCTGGCAACAGGCTGGTGCTGCTGGCCGGGTCTTGCTGGGCCTGCGCCAATTGTTCGCGCAGGCTATCGCCCTGGCGCAACACGCCGGCGTAACGTTGTTGTTGCTCGCGCAATTGGTCGGCCTGCTCGCCCATGTCACGCAGCGGCCCGGCGAACCAGCTGTCGATCAACAGCCAGTAACCGGCGCCGAGCACCAGCGCTAGGACGATCAACGCGGCGCCACGGCGTTCAAGGAGTGTCAGTGGTCGGCGCATCGGCGGCCTCCTGGTGCAGATGGGCGCGCAAGGAAAACTGGTCCTTGGCGGTTTGCGCATCGGGTTGAATCACCCCTTCGAACTGGGCGTTTTCGAGGCTGTGGCAGCCCTTGATCCGGGTGATCAACGCACTGGCCTTGGCGCTTTGCCCGGAGAATGAAACATCCGCGCCGTCGTTGACTTCCAACTGGTCCAGCCAGGTGTCGGACGGCAAGCAGGCCGTCAGTTCGCTGAGAAATGCCGACAGCGGCGGTTGCGCGGCCTTGCGCCGGATCAAGTACTGCGCGGCGCCACGGGTATTCAGCAATTGCTGACGCAACGCCTGAACCTGCGCCACCTGGGCCTTTTGCGCTTGCACGCTGTGTTGCATGGCGTCGAGCAAGCGTTGGCGGTCGTTGAGCCAGAGCAGCATGGCCGCGATCAGCAACGCGCCGCACAGCCATGGAAGGCTGCGCTGCAAGCCCTTGCCGGTCGGGCGCTGGCGCGGACGCAAGGGCGTCGGCAGCAAGTCGATGCCCAGCGGCACGCCATGACCGTCGTCGACATCCACAGCATGCGGCTGCAAACCCAGCGCGGCGCAGTCACTCAGAATCTGGTCGAGACGCTCGCGCAGGATCGCCACCAACGTCACGTGCAAATGCGTCGGTGTGCGGCGCTCCTGCCGCGCAACGAAATACAACTGGGCGGCGTCGAACGGGGTAAAGCGGTCGAGCTCATAGCCCACCACCGCCGACAGGTTGCGCGCGGCGGCCAGCGGTAATTGCAGCGTTTGCCGCAGCACCGCGTCGGGCGCCAGCAGCAACACCTGACGCACTTCACCGAGGCGTTTTTCCACCGGCGCAGTCAGCGGCCACGGGTAAACGTGCTCGGGAATGTCTTGCAGCGATAACCACGCAGGCAGGCAACCGCGCAGCTCTTTGAGCCACAGGCGCCATGCCTGTTGCAGCAGGCTGCCGTGCCAGCGCCGGGTGACCGGCTCTGTCAGCAACTGCAACCGCGCAACCAGTTGTTCATTTATTCTTGCCAACGTAAGACTCGATAAGGGTAAGCGCTTCCTAGCGCGGGGCTTAATAAAACCGTGGCTTGCAGCTGGGCGTGATAACCACCGGGGCGGCTCGCGCGGCTGTCGATCACCAGCACCTCACCGGCGTCGGCGCCCACTGCACTTTGGTGGGGCAGGTTCAGTGCGCGGCGCATCAACGCGCTGGCGAATGCCGGGTCTGGCCGATCAAGGCCACTCCACAAACTGATTTCCGGTACCAGCGCGCTGTACAGCGCTTGGGTCATGCCGGGCAATTGGCGCAGTTCCTCAACCACTCGAAACGGCGCCAGGCCTTTGTTGCGACGCACTTCCAGGTCTTTGGCGAGCTGGTTGGCCTGGGCCTGCGACGCGCCGCAGGCCAGTGCCAGGCGTGCGAAGTCAGCCACCTCGGCGCTGTTCAGGTACAACTTGCCACGCTCGCTGCGCACACTCACGTGTAGCTGCGCGTCGTCGAACACCATCGGCATTTCACGCCCGTCGGCCACCCATTGCTTGCGCTGCACCGGGTCGACCAGCGCCTGTACGGCCAATGCCAAACCCGCTTCGGCCGCCAGCAATGCCTGCGTGTGCTGGCGCTGCCAGGTGGCCTGACGCGCTTCCAATTGTACCCAGCCGGCCAGGCCGCCGAGCAGCAGGCTGAGCAAGGCCAGCACCCACAGCACCAGCAGCAAAGCGACACCGCGTTGATGCTTGATCATTCGGGCGTCCCGCCGGAGAGGTTCAGGCGCAAGGCAACCACCTGCGTCACCCACGGCACCGGCCCGTTGACGCGTGCGGCGATGCGCACCGCGTGGGGCAGGCGCTGGGACCAGGGCCAGTCGCTGACCCAACCGGTGTGCTGGCCCTTCGGCGATATTCCGCGATAGCTGAATTGCAGGTCCTCGACGTTTTTGAGCAACACCTGCGGCTCGCCACGTGATGCCGGTACGCTGGCCTGCGCGGCGGATTCAAAACGCGCGAACGCCACCTGCAAATCACGGTGCGCCTCAGGCCCGGCCAATTGCAGGGTGAAACGCTGAATACCGCCGCCGAGCACGCCGGGCAAGGTCGCGACAAACTGCATGCGCTGCGCACTGCCGGTGAAAAAACCGTTGGTCTGGCTGTCGTCTTCGGTCACGTCCAGCGGCAGCGCCTCGCTGATCGAGGTGCGCAAAAACTGCTGCGCGGCGCGCGTTTCATCCAGGCTCACCGTGTAGCGCTGGGCCTTGAGCACCGCGCGATTGGCGCCCAACAGAGCCCCACCGACCAGGGTCAACAAGACCCCGAGCAAGCTGAGCACGATCATGATTTCGAGCAGGGTAAAACCCTGTTGAGCCTGCTTCACAGGCCGGCACTGTCGGTAGCGGCGCGCAGTTTCAAGGTACTGAAACGTGCCTTGCGCGGGCCTTCGTTGACGGTAAGGTCAAGGCGAAACAAACGCGGCTGGCCGATACGAGTCGGCTGCTGGGCGATGCTTAATTGCCAATGGATGCCTTCCAGGTTGCCCTCGCGCACGCCACTCACCAACGGCCCTGTGACTTCCTGGTCCATCACGCTTTGCGCCGCGTGGGTCAACCGATCACTGTGATTGACCTGCAATAAAGAGCGCGCGCTCTGGCCAAAAGCGACCAGCAGCACCGTGCTGCAAACGGCCATGAGCGTCAGCGCGGCGAGCATTTCGAGCAAGGTAAAACCGGATTGGCGATGGCGGCTCATGGCAACGCCTTGGACTGCACGCTGCCGGTCAGCCAGCCAATATCGATGCGCCAATGGCGACTGCCGCTGGCCAGCAACAGGTTGCCGCCGGTTGAACTGCCGTCGGGGTAAAACTCCACGGTCGAACCCGCTTGCTCGGAGGTGTTCAAGGTCACTTGCAGGTCGGCCGGCCAGTGTTTTACCGGCCGCCCCGGCGCCTGAAAACTCAACGCGCGCAGATCAAAAACGGTTTTTTCTGCGTTGCCGCTGACAATCGCGCGTGCCCGCGTGCTGCGCAATGCCTCGACCATCTGCCCAACCACCTGGCGCTCTTTAGCGGTGCGCAGGCCTTGTTGCAGGCCAAATCCCACCAACCCGGCTGCCAGGCTGATCAAAACGATCACCACCAGCATCTCCAGCAGGGTAAAGCCGCGTTGGGGGTTAGGCATGGTCGCGGGTTACTCCCAGTTGCCCAGGTCGGCGCTGTAGCCTTCGCCACCAGGCTGGCCGTCTTGACCGTAGAAAATCAGGTCAAACGGGCCGTGTTCGCCGGGGAAGCGGTAGCCGAACGCATGCCCAAACGGGTCTTTGAGGTCTGAAGGCTTGGCGTACGGCCCGGCCCAGCCTGAACTGTTGGCGGGCTTCTCGACCAGTTGTTGCAGATTCTTGGGCGGCGAGCCGACGTCGAGGCCGTAGCTTTCGATTTTCATGCTCAGGCTGGCCAGTTGCGCCTTGCCTGCGCCGTATTTGCCTTTGTCGACGTTGCCACCGACCTGGCGCACCACGATGGTCGCGACGATGCCCAGCAGCACGATCACTGCGAGCATTTCCAGCAGGGTAAAACCGCCCTGGCGGCGGGCGGATTTGAGACGGGGTTGGCGCATCGGTGTGTGTCCTCGAGGGTTCATATATTGCTGGTAAGGCTCATCAGCGGCAGCATGATCGCCAGCATGATCACCGCCACCAGCACCGCCATGACCACCGTCAGGGACGGCACCAGGGCGGCGAGCAGGCGGTCGATACCGCGTTTGGCTTCGACGTCGAACACGTCGGCGACCTTGAGCAGCATGCTGTCGAGTTCGCCGGCTTGTTCGCCGACTTCAATCATTTGCAGGGCCAGGTCCGGCAGCAGCGGCTCGCTGCCAAAGGCACTGGCCAGGGTGCCGCCGCCCTTGACCGATTCGGCGGCCTGCGCGACTTGCGCTTGCAGGGCGCGGTTGGTGCAGACCTGACGCGCGATGACCAAGGCTTGCAGCAGGGCCACGCCATTGCTCAGCAAGGTGCCGAGGGTGCGCGTCAACCGCGCCGCTTCGACGCGTTGCAGCAGCGGGCCGATCACCCGAATGCCGAGCACGCGGCGGTCGTATCTTTCGCGGCGCTGCGGGTCGCGCAAGCGTGCGGCCAACGTCCATACAGTAAGAATCAAGCCCGCCAAGACCGCCAGCCCGTAAGCCCCGAGGAATTGACCGAGGCCCAGAATGACTTCGGTGATCAGCGGGATCGGCACACCCAAGTCCTTGAAAATCGGCACGAACTGCGGCACCACGTACGCCAGCAACAGCGCCAGCGAACCGAGTACGCCGACGACCAGAAAGGCCGGGTAGATCAGGGCGTTGATCACTTCGCCCCTTAATAGCTGGCTGCGCTCCAAATAATCACTGAGCTGGCGCAGGGTGTTTTCCAGCGCGCCACCGGCCTCACCGGCACGCACCATGCTCAGGTACAGCGGCGAGAACTGGCTGCCCTCCTCTTCCAGTGCTTTGGATAAAGGCTGGCCGGCCTTGACGTGTTCACGAATGCGCTCGATCAACGCACGCGTCTGCGGCTGGCCGGGCTGCTTGAGCAAGATACCCAGCGAGCGTTCCAACGGTTGGCCCGCGCCCAACAGCGTGGCCAGTTGCTGGGTGAAGCTGACCAGTGCCGCGCCGTTCAATTGGCCACGGCCGAACGCCCTGCGCAAGCCTTCGGCGCCCGCCGCATCGATCTGCAATAACAGCAAACCGCGCTTGTGCAGCGCGGCGACGGCGGCCTCCTGATCCTTGGCTTCCAGGGTGCCATTCTGCGGCGCGCCCTGGCTGTCGAGGGCGCGGTATTTGAACAGGCTCATGCGCCCTCTCCACGCGTCACACGCAGCACTTCTTCGAGGGAGGTAACACCCGCCACGGCCTGGCGCAGGCCTTCTTCATGCAAGGTGCGCAGGCCACCGCGGCGGGCGGCCTGTTCCAGCGTGGCGGCGTCGGCCTGGCGCATCAACAGGCTGCGCAATTCGTCGTTCATCACCAGCAATTCGGTAATCGCCGAGCGGCCGTGGTAACCGCCGCCCGGTGCATCGGCGCGTGGGCGATAGAGCATGATTGGGCGCTGCTCGGTGAAGCGATCAAGCCCATGTTCGGCGATCAGTTCGGGCGGCGCTTCAAAGGCTTCACGGGTCGCCGGGTCAAGGCGTCGCACCAGCCGCTGGGCCAGGATGCCGTTGACCGTCGAGGCGATCAGGTAGCTTTCAACGCCCATGTCGAGCAGGCGCGTGATACTCGCTGCAGCGCTATTGGTGTGCAGGGTCGAGAGCACCAAGTGGCCGGTCAGCGACGACTGAATGGCGATGCGGCAGGTTTCCAGGTCGCGGATTTCACCGATCATGATCACGTCCGGGTCCTGACGCACGATCGAGCGCAGCGCCCCGGCAAAGTCGAGACCGATGGCCGGTTTGACCTGGATCTGGTTGATGCCTTCCAGTTGGTATTCCACCGGGTCTTCGACGGTGATGATCTTGCGCTCGGCGGTATTAAGCCGTGACAGCGCGGTGTACAGCGTGGTGGTTTTACCCGAGCCGGTCGGCCCGGTGACCAGCAGAATACCGTGCGGCCGTTCCAGCACTTCCAAAAAGGTTTCGAGGCGCTGGCCGTCAAAACCGAGGCTCTGGAAGTCGAACTGCACGGTCTGGCGGTCGAGCAGGCGCATTACCACCGACTCGCCAAAACTGGTGGGCACGGTGGACACACGCAAGTCGAGTTCCTTGCCCTGGATGCGCAGCATGATCCGCCCATCCTGAGGCAAACGACGCTCGGCGATGTCCAGCCGCGCCATGATCTTGACCCGCGAAATCACCGCTGCCGATGAGCTCGACGGCGGGGCCTCAGCCTCGTGCAGCACGCCGTCAATGCGGTAGCGCACCTTGAGCTGGTTTTCGAAGGGTTCGATATGAATGTCGGAAGCGCGATGTTCCACCGCGCGCTGCAAGATCAGGTTGACCAGGCGAATCACCGGCGCTTCGGAGGCCATGTCCTTGAGGTGTTCGATGTCTTCCAGCGCACCGCTCTGCTCGTCGAGGTTTTCGATCAGCGTGCCCATGGCCGAACGGCCCTGGCCGTAGTAACGCTCGATCAAGGTTTCGACTTCATTGCGCGGGCCGACCGCCAGCCACACCGGCACGCCGCACGCATAGGCCATGGCCTGGAATGGATACACCAGCGCGGGGTTGGCCGCCAATACGCGCAAGCCGCCCTGGCTCCAGCCCACCGGCACCACTTGGTAGTGGCGCATAAAACGCTCGGTGAGTACCGGCAGCGGGTCGAGCAGCGGCGGCGCGGCATCGGCCAGCACCAGCGGCGCGCCGAGCAAATCCGCCCAGGCGCGGGCCAGCTCGACTTCGGAGACCAGCCCCAGACGGGTCAGCAGGCCGAGTAATTCGGTGTCGTCGGACTCTTGCGAAAGGCGTCGGGCGCGCTCCAGGTCCACCGTTTTCAAGCCAGCCTTTTGCATCAGCCATGCGCATACCTGGTCGGTATCAGGGATGTGCATGTGGCAGGCGTTGATCGGTGTCGAGAGGCTGGGCATGGGTAACTGTCTGAGAGGCTGTCGGTGCCCCATATAGCAGCGAGCTTGCGGGCGAAAAACCCAAGAATACCGCGTTCATTCAGGATGTGCGCGCCATCGTTGACGTTCTTCGCGAGCAAGCTCGCGACTACAAAGGGTGAAGCTGGTTTAGTTGGACGTTTTTGGCGCCTGCGACTCGCTCAGCGGTCGACCACCCTTGGTGGTTTCGGCCTTCTGCTTTTTCGCCGCCTTGGCGTCGTGGGTTTGGGTCAGGACGGTGGAATCGGCAGCACCGGACTTGGCGTCGGCGTCGGTCGATTCAGCGGCCATTGCCGCGCCACTCAGTGCAACGCCCAGTACAAAACCGGCACTCAACAGGGAAATCTTCATTAACTTTCTCCAGATCAAAAACAGCAGCGGATAGCCCAAGCGGCGCCCTGAAATGGTTCAAGACCCTACACTTAAGCTTTGTGTGTGACAGCTTGATTACGCCTAGCGAGTTTAGAACTACCGAAGAAAAAAACTAGTTCGTCACGCCGCCAGACATTTTCTTAAACCAATCGACTGGTAGGTTTAGACTTAGTTCCTGAACGTAAGGAAATATTTCTTATTTCACGCAAAAATTAGCTTTTGTTTGACTTACATGCGCAAGAATTGCCTTAATTATGCAGTTTTTGCGATTCAAAGTGCCACCTCGTGATATCGCATTGACACTACTTACAATAATAACCAATACAATTATTAAACTAATAACATCGCGAAATTCGCCAAGTAATTGCAATTAGCCACTGGTTAAAAATTGCGATCAGGGCGACTTATTGCCTGTAACAAAGTGATGAGCGCGTAGAGCAATACGCACTCATCCACGCTAAATATTCAATAAACAGTTGTCGGAGAGACCCCATGAGTAAACGCAAAATGATCGGTGCGCAGTCGGCTTTCGCCTTGCTGGCACTGGCAGTCTCCCAAGTGCATGCGGCGACCAGCCCAGCCTTGGATGAAGGTCGTGTGAGCCGCGCAGAAAAGGCGGCGGATAAAACCCTGGCGAAAATGACCATGGAAGAAAAGCTCGCCTACATCGGCGGCACCGGTGGCTGGGACGTCAAGCCACTGACCCAATACGGCGTGCCGCAGATTCACGGCGCCGATGGCGGCGTGGGCGTGCGCTATACCAGCGAAGGCAACGCGCAAGGCGTGGTGTATCCGTCCGGCCCCAACCTGGCCGCCAGCTGGAACCCGCGCCGCGCCATCGACCTGGGCCGCGCCCTGGGTTACGACACCGCCAGCGGCGGTTATCAGTTCATTACCGGCCCCGGTGTAAACCTGTACCGCATGCCGTACAGCGGCCGTGCGTTCGAGTACCTGTCGGGTGAAGACCCCTTCCTCGGCGCCAGCCTTGGGCCTGCCGTGATCAACGGCATTCAGTCGCGCGGTGTATGGGCCAACGCCAAGCATTTCGCCGCCAACGATCAGGAAAGCAACCGCTTCCACCTCAACGAAATCATCAGTGAGCGCGTGCTGCGCGAGATGACCCTGCCGTCGTTCGAGTCCGCCTCGAAAAACAGCAAAGTCGCGATGATGATGTGTTCGTTCCAAAAGGTGAACGGTGAGTTCGCGTGCCAGAACAAGCACTTGATGCACGACATTCTGAAAACCGAATGGGGCTACCCGGGCTTCGTGCAGAGCGACTACAACGCCGTAGTCGACGGCCTGCCCGCCGCACAAGCCGGCACCGATCTGGACATGATGGGCTACCAGATGAACAGCACGGTGCTCAAGCCGTTCCTCGACAGTGGCGAGCTGAGCAGCGCGACCATCGATGACAAGGTGCGCCGCATCCTCAAGCAGATCTACCTGTACAAGTTCGACAGCAAAGCGCCGCTGACCAGCCACAACATGAACAGCGCCACCAGCAACCGCGTAGCGCTGAACGCGGCGCGCGAAGGCATCGTGCTGTTGAAGAACCAGAACAACCTGCTGCCGCTGGACGCGAAAAAGGTCAAGACCATCGCCGTGGTCGGCAACCTGGCCAAGTACGCACCGCCTACCGGTTTTGGCAGCGCGAATGTGATGGCAGCCAACTACATCAGCGAGCTGAGCGGCCTGCAGCAATTGGCACCTGGCGCCAAGGTCGAGTTCATCGACGGCCTGTCGCTGGACCCGAGTGTTTCGACCTGGACCCACACCGACGGCAATGGCAACAGCGTCGCCGGTTTGAAGACCGAGTTCTTCAGCAATACCAACTGGTCCGGTGACCCGGCCGCCAGCCGCACCGACAACCATGTTGACCTCGACTGGTCGACCGACAGCCTGCCGGTGAACGGCGATACCGCTGCCACATCGATTCGCTACAGCGGCCAGATCACCCCGACCGTCAGCGGCGAACAGGTGTTCAAGGTTCGCGCCGACGGTGCAGTGCGCCTCTACGTCAACGGCCAAAAAGTGCTGGATAACGGCGACGGCAAGCCGTTGCCGAACAACAGCATTCCGCCAACCATTCCGGTGTTTGCCAAGGTCAACCTGGAAGCCGGCAAGCCGGTCGAGATCAAGCTCGAATACTCGCGCCGCAATGGCTACCTCTCAACCATGGGCGGCCTGGTTGGCGTACAGATGAGCTGGGCGTCACTGGTTGCACCGCAGAACCTGGCCAAGTACGACGCGGTACTGGTAGCCGCCGGTAACAGCAACGAATACGAGGGCGAAGGCTTTGACCATAGCTTCGACCTGCCGGAGTTCCAGGGCCAACTGATTCAGAGCATCGCCAAGGTCAACCCGAACACCGTGGTCACCCTGCACGGCGGTACCGGGCTGAAAATGAGCGACTGGATCGACCAGGTTCCAGCGGCACTGCATGCGTTCTACCCTGGGCAGAACGGCGGCCAGGCCTTGGCGGAAATTCTGCTGGGCAAGGTCAACCCGTCGGCCAAGCTGCCGATCAGTATCGAACGTAACATCGAAGACAACCCGACTTACGCGACTTTCCCGAAATTCGACAACCAGGAAACCCTGGCCGAGATGAGCTACAAGGACGACCTGTTCCTCGGCTATCGCGGTTACGAGAAGAAGGGCATCAAGCCGCTCTACCCGTTCGGCTACGGCTTGTCGTACACCACCTTCGGCTACAGCAACATCAGCGTAACCCCTGGGGTTGCGGTGGCGGGCGCACCGATCAAGGTGTCGTTCGACCTGGCCAACACCGGCAAGGTCGCGGGCGCCGAGGTGGCCGAGCTGTACGTGGGCCAGAACAACCCGAAAGTCGAGCGCGCGCTCAAAGAGCTGAAGGGCTACAAGAAAGTCTTCCTCAAGCCTGGCGAAAGCAAGCGCGTGACTATCGAGCTGAACGACCGCTCGCTGGCCTACTTCGATGAAACCAGCAAGCAGTGGGTAGTCGATGCCGACAGCTTCACCCTGTCGCTGGGCGCGTCGTCTCAGGACATTCGTCTGAACGCCAAGCTGGTCAACCCGTTCCGTCAGGAACTGTCGACCACCACCAGCAACCCGCTGCCGCGCGCTGCGCTGAAAGCCACGCTGCGTGAGTCGCCAACGGTGAAGACCGGCGGCGTGCTGAAGCAGAATCAGGGCGACAGCGACACCAGCGAAGGTGATGGCTACGACATGTCCGACGATAGCAGTCAGGGCAGCGCAGCCGGTAACTGATACCGGCACGTGCCAGGGGGGAGCGGGCTAGCCCCGCTCCCCCTTTTTTTCAGGATTGCACACGCTCAAGCGCCTTAACTTGCTGTGGGAATATCACCGCCAGGTGACGCAGAACGTGCTTCACTCAGTACCCTTCCCCAGCAACGCCCTCCCAAGCCCTTCCTGAATCAGAGAAAATTCCGTTTAGATATAGGAAGCTTCCTGCATATTTCTTTTCCGCTCCTTGTTTAACCTGATTTTTAGCCCCCACACGCTCACAGGCGTCCGCCTGCTGCCAGCAGATGGGCCCAAGCTAAAAGTCCGACAAGGAAAAGGCGGATGTTCGTCACAACCCCACACGCGCAATTCAACCTGACGATCAACGATTTCGAGCATGATTTTCAGGTGCTTTCGTTCACCGGCAAAGAGTCCATCAGCACGCCCTTTTCGTTTGATCTGCAACTGGTCAGCGAACACCCTGACTTGAACATCGAACGTCTGTTGCACAAACAAGCCTTCCTCGCATTCAACAACACTGGCGCGGGGGTTCATGGGCAAATCTACCGCGTTGCCCAAGGTGACTCGGGCAAGCGCCTGACCCATTACAGCCTTACGCTGGTGCCGCAGTTGGCCTATTTGGCGCACCGCACCAACCAGCGCATTTTCCAACAAAAAAGCGTCCCGCACATTATCGCGCTGATTCTTGAAGAGCATGGCATCCAGGGTGACGCCTACTATTTTCACGTGGGCTCGACCTATCCGGTGCGCGATTACTGCGTGCAGTACAACGAGTCAGACCTGTTGTACATCCACCGTTTGTGCTGGGAAGAAGGTATTCACTATCACTTTCAGCACTCGCCAAACGGTCACGTATTGGTATTGGGTGACGACCAAACCATATTCCCCAGGCTGAGCCGGCCCACAGCCTATGTGCAGGACACCGGCCTCGTCGCTGACGAACCCGTAATCAAGCGTTTTAACCTGCGTTTTGCGGCGCGTACCAGCCGCACAACGCGACGTGATTACAACTTCGAGAAGGCCCGCATCACGCTCGAAGCGGGCCATCGTTCCAGCCGCACAACGCGACGTGATTACAACTTCGAGAAGGCCCGCATCACGCTCGAAGCGGGCCATCGTCCGCCAGCCCAGGACGGCCAGCCCGACCTGGAAGACTACCAATTCCCCGGTGGTTTTACCCAGCGCACACGCGGCCAGTTGTTGAGCCAGCGGGCTCTGGAACGCCATCGCGCAGATTACCGTCAGGCCGAGGGTAAAAGTGACCAACCCACGCTGGTCAGCGGTCATTTTTTGCCGCTGTCGCAACACCCGCGAAATGACTGGAATGACCTTTGGTTGCTCACCTCGATTGGCCACGAAGGCCTGCAGCCGGCTGTTCTGGAGGAGAGCCTTGCGAGCGACGGCAGTGCGCACAAAGACGACTTCGTTCAGGGTTACCGCAATACGTTTACGGCCACGCCGTGGGACGTGTTCTATCGCCCGCAACAGGCTTACCGGAAGCCGCGGATATTCGGCTGTCAGACGGCATTGGTGACTGGCCCCAAAGGCGAAGACATCCACTGTGACCGACACGGAAGGG
>NZ_LKBR01000030.1:0-56934 GCF_002723595.1 Pseudomonas sp. ICMP 460 | reverse complement strand
GCGGCCATCGTGGTTTAACGGGGCGCTTCTCAGATCAAGATCAAAAGCAAAAGCACGGCGGCCTGAAAGCCGACCTGAGTGGTTGAAGCAGATCAAGGGCGGGTTTTGCATACGCGGTAGATCTGCTTTTTTTGCTTGTTCTGCTTGTTCTGCTTGTTCTGCTTGTTCTGCTTTTTGTGGGAGGGGGCTTNGCTCCCGATAGCAGTTTTACAGTTGATACATGAGTTGACTGACCCACCGCCATCGGGAGCAAGCCCCCTCCCACAGTTTGACCGAGCTCGGCTTAGATGATCGTTCCCACGCTCTGCGTGGTAATGCCGCTCCGGACGCTCTGCGTCCCGCTTTTTCAGCCATAGAATCTCCCACATTTGACCGCATTCAGCGTGTGAGATTGGGTCGGCTTTCAGGCCGCCTGCTTTTGATTTTGATCTAAAGGCGCCCCGTTAAACCACGATGGCCGAACGCAGATATTACGGAGCGGGTAAATCGGCAGGACGCCGGTTTAGCCGCGACGGGGCAGGGACGCCCCGTCGCGGCGGCCCGCTCCGTAATATCGGAGTGAGGGCATGCCGAGCCACAGCGAGGCACCGAGTGGTGGGGCAAGAGCGTTTTGGTTACTTTTGCGCTGTTCAAAAGTGACTCGCTGTAAGAGCGAAACCGATATAAGCCATAACCTCAATAACGGATATGCACTCAAACCCAAAAGCCACAAACCTAGATAAATTTCAAAAAAAACAATAGGTTATTCGTAGTTTGATAGGAGCGAGCAAGCCCGCTCCCACAGTCAGTTTTGTATACGGCTCAGCTCTCGCATGCGCTGCAATACCGCATTCAAGCCATTACTGCGCGACACTGACAACTGCCGCGACAGCCCCAGTTGATCGAACCAGTCGGGCAGGTCAACCCTCTGCAAATCGGCAGTCGACAGCCCGTTAACCCGCGCCAGCAGTAACGCCACCAAACCACGAATCATCCGCGCGTCGCTGCGCGCGGCAAATTGCCAATGGCCATCTTGCAGGCGGCCGACCAGCCACACCAGGCTTTCGCAGCCCTGTACGAGGTTGGCGTCGACCTTATCCTCATCCGCCAGGGCTGGCAGCCGCTCGCCCCATTGCATCAATAGACGCGCGCGTTGCTCCCAACTGCCGACTGCTTGAAAAGCCTCCAGCGCGCTGACTGCATCCACCGGCAAGCTCATCGCAACAGCTCCAGCGCCTGGTCCAGCGCTTCAAAAAAACGCTCCAGGTCGTCGGAATCGTTGTACAGCGCCAGCGAGACCCGAATCGCCCCCGACAAGTGCATCGCCTTGAGCAACGGCATTGCACAATGGTGCCCGGCACGCACCGCAATACCTTGCTCGGTCAGCACGTGCGCGAGGTCGGCATTGTGCACGCCGTCTACCACAAAACTGGCCAACGCCACGTGCGGCGAACCCAATACGCGCACGCCGTTGTGTGCTTTCAGCCCGCGCAGCAGGTAGTCGTGCAAGGCCGTTTCATGGGCGACCACGGCCTGTTGATCCAGCGAACTCAGGTAGTCGAGCGTGGCGCCCAGGCCGATCACGCCGGCAATCGGCGGCGTGCCCGCTTCAAAACCCAGCGGCGCGGGGCGGAAACTGGCGCTCTGGTAGTCCGCCTGTTGCACCATCTCGCCGCCAAACTGCCAGTGGCGCAGGTGATGCAGCGTTTCGTTGCGCCCGTACAACACGCCGACGCCGTCCGGGCCGTAGAGCTTGTGGCTGGAAAACACGTAGAAATCGCAGCCCAGCGCCTGCACATCGTGGCGGCCATGGACGATGCCTTGGGCGCCATCCACCACGCTCAGGGCGCCGTGGGCTTTGGCCATTGCCAGCAAGGCTTCCAGGGGTTGCCAGGCGCCGAGTACGTTGGATAACTGGCTCACCGCCAGCAGGCGCGTGCGCGGGCCGATCAACCCGGCGGCGGCTTCAAGGTCAATCACGCCGTCTTCGCCCAGCGGCAATACCACCAGCGTGAGCGCGCGACGTTTGGCCAGTTGCTGCCAGGGCAGCAGGTTGGCGTGGTGTTCCAGGGCGCTGATGACAATCTCATCACCGGCATTGAATAAGTGCTCAAGGCCATAGGCCAGGAGGTTCAGCGCAGCGGTTGCGCCGTGGGTAAAAACAATCTGCCCGCTGTCACCTGCATTCAACCACTGCGCGACCTTGCTGCGACTGTCTTCAAAGGCCTGGGTAGCGTGGGCGCCCGGCAAATGCTGGGCACGGTGCACATTGGCTGCGCCATTAGTGTAGTAATGGCTGATCGCATCCAACAGGGCTTGAGGTTTTTGCGTCGTGGCGGCGTTGTCCAGGTAGGTCTGGTCTTGCCGTTGCAGGGTGGCGATGGCCGGAAAATCGGCGCGCCAGGGGGAAGGCACAAGCATGGTGTTCAAGACTCGTATGGCGAGCCGCACCGCAAAGGCACGGCTCGCTAGTGGCATCGAGTGGCTGCTTAGTTGTGAGCGTGCAGCGCTTCGTTCAGTTCGATAGCCGATTTGTGGGTTTTGCACTCCACGGCACCGGTTTCGGAGTTGCGGCGGAACAGCAGGTCGGGTTGGCCGGCCAGTTCGCGGGCTTTAACCACCTTGACCAACTGGTTTTGCTCGTCGAGCAGTGCAACTTTGGTCCCGGCAGTCAGGTACAGGCCCGACTCCACGGTATTGCGGTCGCCCAACGGGATACCGGTGCCGGCGTTGGCGCCGATCAGGCAGCCTTCGCCCACTTTGATCACGATGTTGCCGCCGCCCGACAGCGTGCCCATGGTGGAGCAGCCGCCGCCCAGGTCGGAGCCTTTGCCGACGAATACGCCTGCCGACACGCGGCCTTCGATCATGCCCGGGCCTTCGGTGCCGGCGTTGAAGTTGACGAAACCTTCGTGCATTACCGTGGTGCCTTCGCCCACGTAGGCGCCCAAGCGGATACGCGCGGCATCAGCGATACGCACGCCGGCCGGAACCACGTAGTCGGTCATTTTCGGAAACTTGTCTACCGAGAACACTTCCAGCAGCTCGCCACGCAGGCGCGCTTCGAGTTGGCGTTCAGCCAGCTCGCTGATGTCGATCGCGCCCTGGCTGGTCCACGCCACGTTCGGCAACTGCGGGAACACACCGGCCAGGCTCAGGCCGTGCGGCTTGACCAGGCGATGCGACAGCAGGTGCAACTTGAGGTAGGCCTCGGGCGTGGACGTCAGTGCCGCGTCTTCAGCCAACAGTGTGGCAACCAGCGGGGTGTGGCTTTCAGCCAGGCGGCTGAGCAAAGCCGCTTGAGCACTGTCGACGCCTTTAAGCGCGTCGGCCATTTGCAAGGCCTGGGTGACAGTGAATGTAATGGCCTGGTTGCCGTCGGTGTAACCAATGATCGGCGCGATGGCGTTGACGATTTCAGCCGACGGGTTGAGCAACGGTTGTGCGTAAAACACTTCCAGCCAAGCACCTTGGCGGTTCTGAGTGCCGACGCCGAAGCCCAGGCTGAACAGGGAGTTGGACATGCTGTTACCTCTACAAAAATGGAAGGGCTGGCCTACGTAAGGGCTGCCGAATAACTATCTGGCTTGAAGCCAATCAGGGTTCTGTCACCGAGATCGAGCACTGGGCGCTTGATCATCGAGGGTTGTGCGAGCATCAATTCAATGGCTTTCGACTGATCGAGATCGGCTTTGCATTCGTCTTCGAGTTTGCGAAAGGTGGTGCCCGCACGGTTCAAAACCACCTGCCAACCGTGCTCGTTGCACCATTGGGTCAAGTGTTCGCGGTCGATACCGGCAGTTTTGTAGTCGTGGAACGCATAGCTCACCGCGTGCTCATCGAGCCAGGTGCGGGCCTTTTTCATGGTGTCGCAGGCTTTGATGCCAAAAAGGTGCAACGTTTTGCTTGAAGCGGTCAAGGAATTGCCCCCCTCTGATCTGATGCTGTGTACGAAAAAAACTAAAGATCCCGGATTATGCCATGACCAGCGCGTTTGGGTGCCGCTCGTCACGGTCATGCAGCGCCCGGGTGGGTAACATAGCCGGGTAATATGGCACTTCAACGGCCAGTTGTTGCCAGATAAGTGTCGTTGCAAGCCGATTGTCCGGGAACCCCGCGTTATGCAAACCGCCTACACCGTTCTTATCCTGCTGATGCTGGTCAGCGTTTCGCGCCTTGTCGGGCGTGTCATTCCTCTGCCGTTACCCTTGGTGCAGATCGCCGCCGGCGCCTTGTTGGCCTGGCCCACGCTGGGCCTGCATGTGGCCCTGGACCCGGAGCTGTTCCTGTTTCTGTTCCTGCCGCCGCTGTTGTTCTCCGACGGCTGGCGCATGCCCAAGCGCGAATTGTGGCGCCTGCGCGGGCCAATCCTGACGCTGGCGGTAGGGTTGGTGCTGTTCACGGTGGTTGGCGCCGGTTATTTCATTCATTGGCTATTGCCTGCAATCCCACTGCCGGTTGCCTTCGCCCTGGCGGCTGTTTTATCACCGACCGATGCCGTGGCGGTGTCAGCTATTTCCCAAAATCGTTTGCCCAAGCCGCTGATGCACATGCTGCAGGGCGAAGCCTTGATGAATGATGCCTCGGGCCTGGTGACGTTCAAGTTCGCGCTGGCGGCGGCGCTGACCGGCGTGTTTTCCCTGGCGGATGCCAGCCTGACCTTTGTGCTGGTGGCGGTGGGTGGCCTGGCCGTCGGCGTGGCATTGAGCTGGTTGGTCGGCCGGTTGCGTGCCTGGATGATCGCGCGGGGCTGGGACGACCCGGCCACCCACGTGGTGTTCATGTTACTGCTGCCGTTCGCCGCGTATGTGTTGGCTGAACGCCTGGGCGCATCGGGTATTTTGTCGGCCGTAGCGGCGGGCATGATGCAAAGCTGGCTCGACTTGCTGCCACGCCAAACCAGCACACGCTTGCTCAATCGCAGCGTCTGGTCGCTGTTGGAGTTCGCGTTCAACGGCCTGATCTTCCTGTTATTGGGCCTGCAGTTGCCGGACATCATCAAGGCGGTGGTGAGCCATGAGCCGACGCTGTGGCCAACCCTGTTGTATCGCTGCCTGGAAGTGATCGCGATTTTTCTGGTGCTGGTCGTGCTGCGTTTTATCTGGGTGCAGAGCATCTGGCGGCTGTCGGGTTTGCTGCGCCGCCTTCGTGGCAAAAGCGAGTTGACCATGGTGCCGACGGCCCGATCCTGCTGGCTGTTGACCGTCGGCGGCGTGCGCGGTGCGGTGACGCTGGCGGGTGTGATGTCGGTGCCTTTGCTGTTGGCGCCGGGGCAGGATTTTCCCGAGCGCGACTTGCTGATCTTTATTGCTGCCGGGGTCATCCTGCTCTCACTGGTCGCCGCGTGCATCGCCTTGCCCTTGCTGTTGCGCGGTATCGAAAAAAGCCCGGACGAGCAGCGCCAGAATGAAGTGCGCGAAGCGTGGAAAAAAACCGCGGTGGCCGCCATTCATGCCCTGGAAGCTCAGGAACCGACAGAAACCGAAAGCCAGGACGCCGCTCAGGCCGCGCTGGCGACCGAGCTGAAGGCGCGTTTGATGTCGGAATATCGCCACCAGTTAGACGTGTTCAACGATTCTGCCGAAGCCCAGGCGCTGGCGCAGCAGATGGACCAGCTTGAGCGCAAGCTGCGGCTCAAGGCCTTGCGCGCGCAGCGGTTGGAGTTGTACAGCTTGAGCCGTCATCACCAGATTGGTGATGACGTGTTGCGCGAGGTGTTGGCCGACCTCGATATGAGCGAGGCGAACCTTGGTTTGCAAAAGTAAATCCGTGTTGGCCTAAGGCTGTTCCGGCGTTGGATAGGCCTTGTGTGCCCAGGCAATGTCCCCGTCGCTGATTTCCCAGGACTCACTCTGGCCCCAATTGCCATCAGTCATGCTCGGTTCGACCTCGTGGTGCATGACCGAGTCGGGGTCGTAAGGCAGGAAGTCGTAGGTGCTGGTGCGAGGCAGCGGCAGCAGGTTTTTCTTCATATCCTGCTCGTTCATGTAGCCCGTAAGCTTGTAGCTTTCAGCTATTTTTTTGATGTCCCAAGGAATATGGGCTTCGGGATGTTGGTGGGCATGATGGGCACCCAGCATGTGCCCGAATTCATGCATCACCACGTATTCAAACCTTGGGTCCGCATGGTTCCTCGGCAGGTACATGCTGGGGTACCAGGGTTTTTCTTTGGCGTCAGTTCCTAATTTCGATGATCCGCCGACGTCGCCCGCAAGATTCTGCGAGATGCGCACATCACCTTCGTCGCCGGTCACGAATTCAAATTTCAGATTGATATGCGGCAACCAGTGGCTGGCGGCTTTTATGACCGCCTGCACGTATTCATCGTCGATTTCGTAATCATACAGAGCGATCTTGAGCGTACTGTGTTGCGGCCAATATTTGTCCGGCTCACCGATATTGCGCCGGCTCCTGGAAAGGCTTTGTGTGTGGGTGGCTAAACGGTCAGGTGCAATGGACGGCTCGCACTGGCGAGGATAAAAAGGTATCGGTGGCAAGTTATTGATCATCAGTGGCACTCAACGGGTTGGACCGATGCCTGTTTATTCTTCCTGAACGCTATAGCGTTTCCCGGCCTATTGTTTGTGCTTACGCACCCGTGATGACTGAGGGGGCGACAAGTGCACTGCACTGCGTTAGGTGGGGGAGTGAGGCAGGGCTACTGACCTGGCAGCCCTGAAATAAGCATCAGGGCGGCGGCGGTATAGGGGCGGGAGGATAAAGAAATGTCATAAATTTTTTATCGCCTTCTGATAACTCCTCGTTGAAATCGACTTGACTGCCATCGGTGGTTACCGAAGGCAGAACTTTGTAGTGCATAATTGACTCGGGGTCATAAGCTGATTGGGTTTTGGTTGTTGAGTCGTGTGGTTTTAAGAAATTATCATAGGTTTCCGCGTCTGGAATATTATCCAGTGCAGCGGCCTTATACAGCTTTTTCGTGTCCCACTTTATAGTGTTATCCGGGTGTTGGTGTTCATGCTCGAGGCCCAGTGCGTGACCGAACTCATGCCGTATTATTTGGTTCAGTAAATCAGCTGTTTGAATGAGGTCAATGTGCATGGTGGGGTCGTCGATGGGACGTGTTTTTGCCTCCGTGCCGATGGCTGACCAACTCCCGCTACCATCTTCTTTTCCCGATATCCTGATATCGCCATCATTGCTGTTGATGAAATCAAATTTCAAATTAGTGTAAGGCTGCCAAAGGTTTATATTTTTTTTGATGTAGTCTTTTGCGCCGTCAGGCATGTCAAACATGCAGATGGTAATGGTTGAGTTTTGTGGCCATAGATATGCAGTAGTGGCAATGCCACGGGCATGTCTGATTGCTTCGGTTGGCGCTGTTTGCAGGGCGGGGAGTGCAGGGCTGGTGTACAAGTTAAACGTGGCGTTAACAGTCATCATTATTCCTGTGAAGGCGTAAGTGAGGTTAGTTAAGCAATAACGGCCTTGCCCACCTTGCGTGGTGTGTTCTGAATATTCAGTTCCATTGGCAGCGATTAAACGGCGCCGGTAACGGCGCCTGTCAACCCCGCGCCGCGTTGCACGGTGCGGGTGTGAAAGCAGTTACTGCTTGCGCTGGATAAACGCGCGGATCCGCTCGGCCGCTTCCACGCATTCCGCCAACGGCGCGACCAGCGCCATGCGCACGCGACCGGCGCCAGGGTTAACCCCGTCGACTTCGCGTGACAGGTACGAACCCGGCACCACGGTTACGTGTTCCTCCACGAACAAGTCCCGGCAAAACGCAGCATCATCGCCATTCACATTCGGCCACAGGTAAAACCCGCCGTCCGGGCTTTGCACATCCAGCACCGGCTTCAGAATCGCCAGCACCGCGTCGAATTTTTCGCGGTACAGGTCACGGTTGGCCAGCACGTGGGCTTCGTCTTGCCAGGCGGCGACGCTGGCCAGTTGGGTTTGCACCGGCATCGCGCAGCCGTGGTAGGTGCGGTACAACAAAAATGCCTTGAGGATAGCCGCGTCGCCGGCCACAAAACCCGAACGCAGGCCTGGCAGGTTGGAGCGCTTGGACAAGCTGTGGAACACCACGCAACGCTTGAAGTCATTGCGGCCCAGCTCGACGCAGGCGCTCAGCAGGCCCGGCGGCGGGGTTTGCTCGTCGAAGTACAGCTCGCTGTAGCACTCATCGGCGGCGATGACGAAGTCGTATTCGTCCGCCAGGGCGATGAGTTTTTTCAGTGTGCCGACGGGGATCAGTGCGCCGGTAGGGTTGCCTGGCGAGCACAGGAACAGGATCTGGCAGCGTTTCCAGACGTCCGCAGACACGGCGTCAAAGTCCGGGTTGAAGCCGTTTTCATCCAGGCACGGCAGGTAATGCGGCTTGGCGCCTGCAAGGAAGGCGGCGCCTTCGTAGATCTGGTAGAACGGGTTCGGGCTTACCACCAATGCGTCGTCGCTGCGGTTTACCACGGTCTGGGTAAAGGCAAACAGCGCTTCGCGCGTGCCGTTCACCGGCAGGATGTTGCGCGCCGGGTCCAGCCAGCCCTTGGGCACATTGAAGCGGCGTTCGCACCAGGCGCCAATCGCCTCACGCAAGGCCGGGATGCCCAAGGTGGCGGGGTAAACCGCCATCTGGTCGAGGTTATCAGCCATTGCCTGGGCAACAAATGCCGGGGATGTGTGCTTGGGCTCGCCAATCGACAACGCAATCGGGCGTTTTTCCGGGTTCGGCGTGACGCTGCCCAGCAGGGCGCGCAATTTTTCGAACGGGTAGGGCTGCAACTGGTTGAGGGCGTTGTTCATGATGTTCTCTGTCAGGATGAACGCTGACCCTGTGGGAGCTGGCTTGCCTGCGTTAGCATCGCTGCCACACGAATCGCGTTCACAACGTTAAAATTCAAATCGTCAGGCGTGTCAGCTCGACGCCGGGCTCCTGGGTCACGCTCAATTGCTGGACGATTGCTGCCTGCAAACGTCGGCACAGCTCTGGGTCGGACAGCGGTTGGTTGTCGGCATCGGTGATGAAGAACACGTCTTCCACGCGCTCGCCGAGGGTTGCAATCTTGGCATTCTGCAACGACAGGTCGAACTCCAGGAAAATCCCGCCAATGCGCGCCAGCAAGCCTGGGCGGTCCGGCGCGCTGAGTTCAAGCACCGTGACCGGGCGCTGGGCGTCGTTGGAAATGGTCACTTGGGGCGCAAACGCAAAGTGCTTGAGCTGGCGCGGCACCCGGCGCTGGATAATGGTCGGGTAGTCGTCGGGGTTGCGCAGGGCTTCGGTGAGGCCTTCGCGAATTTTTTTAACCCGCGTGGGGTTGTCGCCAATCGAGTCGCCGTCGGTGTCGAGGACAATATAGGTGTCGAGCGTGAACTGGCTGCTTGAGGTGATAACCCGGGCGTCATGGATGTTCAGGTTGAGCTGGTCCATGGCGGCCACGGTCACCGCGAAGAAGTCGTGCTGGTCCGGTGCGTAGATGAAAATCTGCGTGCCGCCCTCGAATTCACGTTGGGTGGTTTCCTTGATCAGCACCAACGGGCCGCCATCGGCCGGCTGTTGCAGAATCGCGTCACTGTGCCAGGCCACGTCGCCGGCGGTGTGGCGCAGGAAGTAATCATCGCCGAGTTGCGACCACAGCTGCTCGACGTCGTCCGGGTCATTACCACCGCGCACCAGTATGTCCAGCGCCGCGCTTTGGGTGCGGCGGATCTGTTCTTCGCGGTCCACTGGGTTTTCCAGGCCACGGCGCAAGGCGCGCTTGGTCTCGGTGTAGAGCTGGCGCAACAGGCTGGCGCGCCACGAGTTCCACAGGGTCGGGTTGGTGGCGTTGATGTCCGACACCGTCAGCACGTACAGATAGTCGAGGTGCGTTTCGTCGCCGACGATTTGCGCAAAATCGTGGATCACCTGCGGGTCGGACAAGTCCTTGCGCTGGGCGGTGGTCGACATCACCAAGTGGTTCTGCACCAGCCAGACGATCAGCCGGCTGTCCCACGCGGGCAGTTGATGGCGCTGACAGAAGGCCTCTGCGTCGACCGCGCCGACTTCCGAATGGTCGCCGTGCCGGCCCTTGCCAATGTCGTGGTACAGGCCGGCCAGGTAAATCAGCTCGGGCTTGGGCAACCGCGCCATGAGCTTGCTGGCCAGCGGGAATTTCTCTGAGACCTGGGTGTACTGCAACTTACGCAGGTGTTTGATCAGGTTCAGGGTGTGCGCGTCCACCGTATAGATGTGGAACAGGTCATGCTGCATTTGCCCGACGATAAAGCCGAACTCCGGCAGGTAACGCCCCAGAATGCCGTAGCGGTTCATCCGGCGCAGGTTGCGGTGGATGCCGATGCGGCACTTGAACAGCTCGATAAACAGGCTGGTATTGCGAATGTCGTTGCGAAAGTCGTCGTCGATCAGGTGACGGTTTTCGCGCAGCAGGCGGATGGTGTCGGCGCGCACGCCTTTGATTTCCGGCTGTTGGGCCATCAGCACGAAGATTTCCAGCATCGCGAATGGCGTGCGCCGGAACACGTTGTCGTTGCGCGCCTCGATATAGCCGTCGTGCAACTGGAAGCGCGAGTTGATCGGTTGCGGTGGCGCCTCGTCTTCGGGGGCCAATATCACTTCTTCGAAGTGCTGAATGATCAGGTCACTGAGCTGGGCGATGCTCATGACCACCCGGTAATACTGTTGCATGAAGCTTTCGATGCTGGTTTTGGCATCTTCGCTTTCATAACCCAGCAGGGTCGCGATAGAGCGCTGATGGTCGAACAGCAGGCGGTCTTCGGAGCGCCCGGCGAGCATGTGCAGCGCGTAACGCACCTTCCACAAAAACTCTTGCGAGGAGGCCAGCAGCGCGTTCTCGCTTTCCACCAGAAAACCTTCGCCGGCCAGGGCGCGCAAGTTCAGCGTGCCGTATTGGCGACGGGCCACCCACAGGATCGTCTGGATGTCACGCAGCCCGCCGGGCGAGCCTTTGACGTTGGGCTCCAGGTTGTATTCGGTGTCGTTGTACTTGTGGTGCCGGGCTTTTTGCTCGGCGCGCTTGGCCAGGAAGAAATCCTTGCTTGGCCACATATGCGCGGTGCTGGTGACTTCGAGCATGCGCTGGCGCAGGCGTTCGGGGCCGGCGATGGTGCGGCTTTCCATCAGGTTGGTGATGATGGTCAGGTCGGCGCGGGCCTCTTCGGCGCATTCGTCTACCGAGCGCACGCTCTGCCCGACTTCCAGGCCGATGTCCCACAACAGCGTCAGAAACCGCTCGATGGAATCGCGAAAAATCTCATGATCAGCGCTGTCGAGCAGAATCAGCAGGTCGATGTCGGAGTAAGGGTGCAGCTCGCCACGCCCGTAGCCGCCAACCGCCACCAGGGCGATGTCGGCGTCTTCACTCCAACTGAACTGTTCCCAGGCTTTTTGCAGGATATTGTCGACGAACCAGGCGCGGTCTTCGATCAGCCGACGAATGTCCCGGCCCTTGCGAAAGCGCTCATCAAGCACCTCGCGCGCCTGCCGGATAGCCTTCTTGAAGGCTGCGATGGGGCTTGCCTTCAGTGCCAGTTCGGCCTGGAACTGGCCACGGTCGAAGAGTTCGGGATCCACCTGGGGCATCGATCGGCTTTCCTTTCTATCTATCAGTCAGTCACAACACGGAGTGGGAAAACCAGGGCCAGCGTTACGCCGAAATACGCGGGATCGTGTCGTCGGCGCGCAGGGTGAAAATTTCGTAACCGGTGTCGGTCACCAGCAGGGTATGTTCCCATTGCGCCGACAGCTTGCGGTCTTTGGTGATGGCGGTCCAGCCGTCGCCCAGCACTTTGGTGTCGGCTTTGCCCTGGTTGATCATCGGCTCGATGGTGAAGGTCATGCCGGCTTTCAGTTCCATGCCGGTGCCGGCGCGGCCGTAGTGCAGGATCTGTGGTTCTTCGTGGAACACCTTGCCGATGCCATGGCCGCAGAACTCGCGCACCACCGAGAAGCCGTTCTTTTCCGCGTGCTTCTGAATCACTTCACCAATATCGCCCAGGCGGCAGCCGGGTTTGACGATTTCGATGGCCTTGTACATGCATTCCTGAGTGATCTGCGACAGGCGCTCGGCCCAGACCGGCACTGTGCCGACGTGGAACATGCGGCTGGTGTCGCCGTGGTAGCCGTCTTTGATCACAGTGACGTCGATGTTCAGGGTGTCGCCATCCTTGAGCGGCTTGTCGCCCGGGATGCCGTGGCAGACCACGTGGTTGATCGAGGTGCAGATCGACTTGGGGAAGCCTTTGTAGTTCAGCGGAGCAGGGATGGCTTTTTGCACGTCAACTATATAGTCGTGGCACAGGCGGTCCAGGGTTTCGGTGGTGACGCCTGGCTTGACGTGTTCGGCGATCATTTCCAGCACGTCGGCAGCCAGTTTGCCGGCAACGCGCATGCCGGCGATGTCTTCGGCGGTTTTCAAGGTAACGGTCATACAGGCTCTCTCTAGCGCGACGCGCTGAAATCAATACGGTTTACGGGCGTGCGACAAAAGGTTACAGAATTCGCACAAACCCCAAAAAACGTGATTCTACCAGACGTGGGTGGCAAATTATGAGCGCCTGGTGATCGCTTCTTTCTATAGGCATCAGTATCGAGCTGCTGCATCGCGAGCAACCCCGCTTCCACATAGGCCTATGGGCTATAAAATGGGGCTTGTTGGGGCTATTCAAAGGGTTGCGCAAAAGCGTCACACGGCAACTGTGAATTCGGGTTTCGTTTTTGTCCTTCGTATGGTATAAAATGCGCCGCTTTCCGGGGATACCCCGCGAAGCTTAAATCCACACACGTGTCGACACGATGACCTGGGTGCCGGAGGCCTTGAAGCCGATGGTTGGTCATTGGGATACGTGGAGGCCAAACCCGACTTATTAAGGAACTATCATGTCCCAAGTCAACATGCGCGATATGCTGAAGGCCGGTGTGCACTTCGGTCACCAGACCCGTTACTGGAACCCGAAAATGGGTAAATACATTTTCGGCGCGCGTAACAAGATCCACATTATCAACCTTGAAAAAACCCTGCCAATGTTCAACGAAGCTTTGACTTTCGTAGAGCGTCTGGCCCAGGGCAAAAACAAGATTCTGTTCGTTGGCACCAAGCGTTCCGCTGGCAAGATCGTTGCTGAAGAAGCAGCACGTTGCGGTTCGCCGTACGTCGATCACCGCTGGTTGGGCGGCATGCTGACCAACTTCAAAACCATCCGTGCTTCCATCAAGCGTCTGCGTGACCTTGAAATCCAGGCCGAAGACGGTACGTTCGCCAAGCTGACCAAGAAAGAGGCGCTGATGCGCACTCGCGATCTGGAAAAGCTCGATCGTTCCCTGGGTGGTATCAAGGACATGGGCGGTCTGCCTGACGCACTGTTCGTTATCGACGTTGATCACGAGCGCATCGCGATCACCGAAGCCAACAAGCTGGGCATCCCGGTTATCGGCGTAGTCGATACCAACAGCAGCCCGGAAGGCGTTGACTACATCATCCCAGGCAACGATGACGCAATCCGCGCTATCCAGTTGTACATGGGTTCGATGGCTGACGCTGTAATCCGTGGTCGCAACCACGTTGCTGGTGGTACCGAGCAGTTCGTTGAAGAAGCTCCGGTAGCTGCCGCTGAGTAACTGACGCCCTGGCGTTGACTCAGTAAGCAAAAAGGGGGCTTGGCCCCCTTTTTGCCACCTCGAAAACCGTTTGTTGGCGCCCACGTGTGGCGGTGCATCATTGCCCTGTCATGTGCAGCGGCCTACAACGGAGATTCGGGAAGAATTGATCGCCCGTTTGATCGGGTGGAATGGTTGAAAACCTATCCAAGAGGATTTTGAAATGGCAGAGATTACTGCAGCGTTGGTTAAAGAACTGCGTGAGCGTACCGGCGAAGGCATGATGGATTGCAAAAAGGCCTTGACCAAGGCTGGCGGCGACATCGAAAAAGCTATTGATGACATGCGTGCTTCCGGCGCGATCAAAGCTGCCAAGAAAGCAGGCAACGTAGCGGCTGAAGGCGCTATCGCTCTGGTTGAAGACGGTAAAGCCGCGGTTCTGCTGGAAGTGAACTCGCAGACCGACTTCCTGGCTCTGCAGGACGACTTCAAGGCATTCGTTGCTGCCAGCGTCAAAAAAGCATTCGACGACAAGCTGACAACTGTTGAACCGTTGATCGAAGCTCAAGAAGCTGCTCGCCTGGTACTGGTCGGCAAGGTTGGCGAAAACGTCAACATCCGTCGTCTGGCTCGCATCGAAGGTGATGTGGTTGGCGGTTACCTGCACGGTAACAAGATCGGCGTTGTAGTTGCCCTTAAAGGCGGCGACGTTGAACTGGCTAAAGACATCGCTATGCACGTAGCGGCCAGCAACCCTGAATTCCTGCTGCCATCGGAAGTGTCCGCTGACGCAATCGAACGCGAAAAAGCCGTGTTCCTGAGCCTCAACGCTGACAAGATCGCCGGCAAGCCGGAAAACATCGTTGAAAACATGATCAAAGGCCGTATCAGCAAGTTCCTGGCTGAAGCGAGCCTGGTTGAGCAGGCGTTCGTCAAGAACCCTGAGATCAAGGTTGGCGAACTGGCCAAGAAAGCCGGTGCAGAAATCGTTTCCTTCACCTACTACAAAGTAGGCGACGGCATCGAGAAGCCGGTCGACAACTTCGCTGAAGAAGTTGCTGCCCAGCTGGCTGCCGCCAAGCAATAAGACAGTTTTTAACTGTCGCCGAAAGAGGCTGCCCGCTCACGCGCGCAGCCTCTTTTCAAATGGGAAGGCCAATTTTATTTGGATTCCTATCGGAACTGGCTTACAAAGCCGTGTTCCGATGGCGCTGTGACAGCGTCCAGCTAGAGTGAACGCAAGCCGTAAACGGCTCGCCAAGAATTTTTAAAAATACGCCGCAGGAGAGATTCGCAATGGCTCAGCAGGGCAGTGGTTATCAAGCTCGCTATAAACGCATTCTACTCAAGCTTAGCGGCGAGGCCCTGATGGGCTCGGAAGAGTTCGGGATCGATCCCAAGGTGCTCGACCGCATGGCGCTGGAAGTCGGCCAGTTGGTCGGTATCGGCGTCCAGGTCGGCCTGGTGATCGGTGGTGGCAACCTGTTCCGTGGTGCGGCACTCAGTGCGGCCGGTATGGATCGGGTCACCGGTGATCACATGGGCATGCTGGCCACTGTGATGAACGCCTTGGCCATGCGTGACGCCCTGGAGCGTGCCAACATCTCGGCAATCGTGATGTCGGCTATTTCCATGGTCGGCGTGACCGATCACTATGATCGCCGCAAGGCCATGCGCCACTTGAACGCCAAGGAAGTGGTGATCTTCGCTGCGGGTACCGGTAACCCGTTCTTCACCACGGACTCGGCTGCGTGCCTGCGCGCCATCGAAATTGATGCCGACGTAGTGCTCAAGGCCACCAAGGTGGACGGCGTCTACACCGCAGACCCATTCAAAGACCCGCATGCCGAGAAGTTCGATCATCTGACTTACGATGAAGTACTGGATCGCAAGCTGGGCGTGATGGACCTGACGGCTATTTGCCTGTGCCGCGACCACAAGATGCCTCTGCGCGTATTTAACATGAACAAGCCCGGCGCCCTGCTGAACATCGTACACGGCGGCGCGGAAGGGACTCTGATCGAGGAAGGCCAACAATGATCAACGAAATCAAGAAAGACGCTCAAGAGCGCATGCACAAATCCCTGGATTCTCTGAACCACGCTTTTGGGCAGATCCGTACCGGCAAGGCCCACCCGAGCATTTTGGGTAGCGTGATGGTGCCGTACTACGGCACAGACACTTCCATCACCCAAGTCGCCAACATCACCGTAAAAGACTCGCGCACCCTGCAAGTCGTGGCCTTCGAGCGCAACATGCTCGGCGCCGTCGACAAGGCAATCCAGAGCGCCGGCCTGAACCTCAACCCGACCAACCTCGGCGAGTTGCTGTTGATCTCGATGCCGGCCTTGACTGAAGAAACCCGCAAGGGCTTCACCAAGCAGGCGCGCAGCGCAGCGGAAGATGCACGCGTTGCCGTGCGTAACATCCGCCGTGATGCGTTGGGTGACCTGAAAAAACTGGTCAAGGACAAAGAAATCAGCGAAGACGAAGAGCGTCGCGCCGTCGCCGATATCGACAAGCTGACCAAAGATGCCGAGGCCCAGATCACCAAGGCCACGGAAGAAAAAGAAAAGGACCTGATGGCCGTATAAGGGGTCAGGACGCCTTCATGGAAAAGACCAAGCAGACTGTACCTTCCGTGGTGCCGCGCCATGTCGCGATCATCATGGATGGGAATAATCGCTGGGCGAAAAAGCGCTTTATGCCGGGTGTTGCCGGGCATAAAGCGGGTGTCGATGCGGTGCGCGCCGTGATTGAGGTGTGTGCCGAGGCCAAGGTCGAAGTATTGACGCTGTTTGCCTTCTCCAGCGAGAACTGGCAGCGCCCGGCCGAAGAAGTCAGTGCCCTGATGGACCTGTTCTTCAAGGCTCTGCGTCGTGAGGCCAAGCGCCTCAACGACAACAATATCAGCCTGCGGATCATTGGTGATCGCTCGCGGTTCCACCCGGAACTGCAGGCGGCCATGCGCGAAGCTGAGGCGATCACTGCGGGTGCCAATCGTTTTGTGCTGCAGATTGCAGCCAACTACGGTGGCCAGTGGGACATCGCCCAGGCTGCGCAGCGGCTTGCCCGTGAAGTGCAGGCCGGTCATCTACGGCCGGACGACATTACGCCCGACCTGCTGCAAACCTGCCTGGTGACGGGCGACTTGCCGTTGCCGGACTTGTGCATCCGTACCGGTGGCGAGCACCGCATCAGCAACTTCCTGCTGTGGCAGTTGGCCTACACCGAGTTGTACTTCTCCGACCTGTTCTGGCCGGACTTCAAACACGATGCCATGCGTAATGCGCTGGCCGATTTCGCTTCCCGTCAGCGTCGCTTCGGTAAAACGAGCGAGCAGATAGAAGCTGGAGCCCGGGTTTAAATGCTTAAACAACGAATCATCACAGCACTTATCCTGCTACCGATTGCCTTGTGTGGCTTCTTCCTGCTCAACGGTTCCAGCTTTGCGCTGTTTATCGGCCTGGTCGTGACCCTGGGTGCTTGGGAATGGGCGCGCCTGGCGGGTTTCAGCGCTCAATTGCCCCGTGTGGTGTACGCCGCTGTCGTGGCGCTGTTGCTGTTCCTGATGCATACCTTGTCGAGCATTGTCGTGCCTTGGGTGCTGGGGGCGGCGGTACTGTGGTGGGCGCTGGCAACCTTCCTGGTACTGACTTATCCGCGCACCAGTGGCCATTGGTCGAGTGTGGCCAGCAAGCTGGTGATTGGCTTGTTGATTCTGCTGCCGGCCTGGCAAGGGCTGGTCGAGATCAAAAATTCGCCGATGGGCAATTGGCTGATCATGGCGGTGATGGTGCTGGTGTGGGGCGCTGATATTGGCGCTTACTTCTCGGGTCGAGCCTTCGGCAAGCGCAAGCTGGCGCCGGCCGTCAGCCCCGGCAAGAGCTGGGAAGGCGTTTACGGCGGCCTGGCATTGACCTTGCTGATCACGCTGGTAGTGGGTGTGGTGCGCGACTGGGCGTTGAAGGAAATCCTCCTGGCCTTGTTGGGCACCGCGATTGTTGTGTTTATCTCGGTGGTGGGCGACCTCACTGAAAGCATGTTCAAGCGCCAGGCCGGGGTCAAGGACAGCAGCAACCTGTTGCCGGGTCATGGCGGCGTGCTCGACCGAATCGACAGCCTCACCGCCGCTATCCCTATCTTTGCCGTGCTGCTGTGGATGACCGCTTCGTGAGCCGTTTGCAACAGGTGACGGTATTGGGTGCGACCGGCTCGGTTGGGCTGAGCACCCTGGATGTGATCGCTCGCCACCCGGACCGCTATCAAGTGTTTGCCCTGACCGGTTTTACGCGGTTAGCTGAATTGCTCGCCCTTTGCTCGCGCCATAAACCACGCTTTGCTGTAGTGCCCGAGGCGGCTGCGGCGCGTGGTTTGCAGGCAGAACTGCGAGCTGCTGGCCTTGCTACGCAGGTGCTGGTGGGCGAGGAGGGCTTGTGCCAGGTGTCGGCCGATACCGAGGTCGACACCGTGGTCGCAGCCATTGTGGGGGCCGCAGGTTTGCGTCCTACGCTGGCGGCGGTTGATGCCGGCAAGAAGATTTTGCTGGCCAACAAAGAAGCGCTGGTGATGTCCGGCACACTCTTTATGCAGGCGGTGCGCAACAGCGGCGCCGTGCTGCTGCCGCTGGACAGCGAGCACAACGCGATTTTCCAATGCATGCCCGGTGATTTTGCGCGTGGCCTGAGCCAAGTCGGTGTGCGGCGGATTCTTCTTACGGCATCCGGCGGCCCGTTCCGTCAAACTCCGCTGGCCGAGCTGGAGCACGTGTCTCCCGATCAGGCCTGTGCGCACCCGAACTGGTCCATGGGGCGCAAAATTTCGGTGGATTCAGCGAGCATGATGAACAAAGGCCTGGAGTTGATCGAGGCGTGCTGGTTGTTCGACGCCCGGCCAGATCAGGTCGAGGTGGTTATCCATCCACAAAGTGTGATTCATTCCCTGGTCGACTACGTGGACGGTTCGGTATTGGCGCAATTGGGTAACCCCGATATGCGCACGCCTATCGCCAACGCCCTGGCGTGGCCGCAGCGGATTGATTCCGGTGTGGCGCCCCTGGACCTGTTCGCGATTGCGCGCCTGGACTTCGAAGCACCGGACGAACAGCGCTTTCCGTGTTTGCGCCTGGCGCGGCATGCTGCGCAGGCGGGCAACAGTGCGCCAGCAATGCTCAATGCGGCCAACGAAGTCGCGGTGGCGGCGTTTCTCGAACGGCGAATCCGCTTTCCGCAGATCGCGAGTATCATTGAGGACGTTTTGAGCCTTGAGCCGGTCGTGCCAGTAAATGATTTGGGCGCAGTGTTCGAAGCTGATACAAAAGCTCGGGCGCTGGCCGAGCAATGGTTGAACCGCAACGCGCGTTAGTCTTGGGGCAGGTTTGAGCCTTGAGGCACTGGATTGGAATGCGGAGAAATTAGATGAGTGCGCTCTACATGATTGTCGGCACCCTGGTCGCTCTGGGTGTTTTGGTGACCTTCCACGAGTTCGGCCACTTTTGGGTGGCACGTCGTTGTGGCGTCAAGGTACTGCGCTTTTCCGTCGGTTTCGGCATGCCGTTGCTGCGCTGGCACGACCGACGTGGCACCGAGTTCGTGATTGCGGCCATTCCGCTGGGCGGCTACGTCAAGATGCTCGACGAGCGCGAAGGCGAAGTGCCCGCGGAGCAACTGGACCAGTCCTTCAACCGCAAGACCGTGGGTCAGCGTATCGCTATTGTGGCAGCCGGGCCGATTGCCAACTTCCTGTTGGCGATGCTGTTCTTCTGGGTATTGGCCATGCTGGGCAGCCAGCAGGTGCGCCCGGTGATCGGCGCGGTCGAGGCGGACAGCATGGCGGCCAAGGCCGGGCTGGTCGCTGGGCAGGAAATTGTTTCTATTGATGGCGAGCCGACCACAGGCTGGGGCGCCGTCAATTTGCAGTTGGTGCGCCGCATGGGTGAAAGCGGCACCATCCATGTGCTGGTGCGCGAGCAGGATTCGACTGCCGAAACCCCGCGCGAGCTGACCCTGGATCACTGGCTCAAAGGGGCGGACGAACCCGACCCGATCAAGTCGCTGGGGATTCGCCCATGGCGTCCGTCGCTGCCGCCGGTGCTCGCCGAGCTGGATTCAAAAGGCCCGGCGCAAGCCGCAGGTCTGAAAACCGGCGACCGCTTGCTGGCCCTTGATGGTCAGCCGCTGGGCGACTGGCAGCAAGTAGTCGACCTGGTGCGTGTACGTCCTGATACCAAAATTGTGCTGAAAGTTGAGCGCGATGGTGCTCAAATCGACGTCCCCGTGACCCTGTCGGTTCGCGGGGAAGCCAAGGCGGCCGGGGGTTATCTCGGTGCCGGGGTCAAGGGTGTCGAATGGCCGCCATCGATGGTGCGCGAGGTCAGCTTCGGGCCTGTAGCGGCGATTGGCGAGGGTGCAAAACGCACTTGGACCATGAGTGTGCTCACCCTGGAATCGCTCAAGAAAATGTTGTTCGGCGAGCTCTCGGTAAAAAACTTGAGTGGACCGATAACCATTGCTAAAGTGGCGGGCGCTTCTGCCCAGTCGGGTGTCGCGGATTTCCTGAATTTCCTGGCTTATCTGAGTATTAGCCTTGGAGTTCTGAATTTGCTGCCCATTCCTGTATTGGATGGGGGGCATCTGTTGTTTTATCTGGTCGAGTGGGTGCGTGGTCGCCCCTTGTCGGATCGGGTGCAGGGTTGGGGGATACAGATCGGTATCAGTTTGGTGGTCGGAGTGATGTTGTTAGCTCTGGTCAACGATCTGGGACGACTGTAACGCTTCGCTGAATTGCGAATCTGCCGCATTTTGCGGCAGTTTGTTTATTGCCAGTTGGAATAAGAAAGGACTTCATGAAACGTCTGCTGCTAACTGCGGTTCTCACCGTATTGATGATCGCCGAAGTTCACGCCGAGTCCTTCACTATCTCCGATATTCGCGTCAACGGCCTCCAGCGGGTTTCCGCCGGTAGCGTCTTTGGTGCCTTGCCGTTGAACGTCGGGGAACAGGCGGATGATCGTCGCCTGGTGGAATCCACTCGTGCGCTGTTCAAAACCGGGTTCTTTCAAGATATCCAGCTGGGTCGCGAAGGCAACGTCCTGGTCATCACCGTCGTTGAGCGACCTTCTGTCGCCAGTATCGAGATCGAGGGCAACAAAGCGATCTCCACTGAAGACTTGATGAAGGGCCTCAAGCAATCCGGCCTGGCCGAGGGCGAGATCTTCCAGCGCGCCACCCTTGAGGGTGTGCGTAACGAACTGCAACGCCAGTACGTTGCCCAGGGTCGCTACTCCGCGAGCGTGGAAACCGAAGTGATCCCGCAGCCTCGTAACCGTGTCGGCCTCAAGGTCAACATCAACGAAGGCACCGTGGCCGCGATTCAGCACATCAACGTGGTGGGTAACACCAAGTTCGCTGATGACGACCTGATCGACCTGTTCGAGCTCAAGACCACCAACTGGTTGTCGTTCTTCAAGAACGACGACAAGTACGCCCGTGAAAAACTGTCCGGTGACCTGGAGCGTCTGCGTTCCTACTACCTGGACCGCGGCTATATCAATATGGATATCGCTTCGACTCAGGTGTCCATCACCCCTGACAAAAAGCACGTCTACATTACCGTCAACGTCAACGAAGGCGAGAAGTACACCGTTCGTGACGTAAAACTCAGTGGCGACCTGAAAGTACCTGAAGACCAGGTCAAGGCGCTGTTGCTGGTGCAGAAGAACCAGGTGTTCTCGCGCAAGCTGATGACCACCACGTCCGAACTGATCACCCGTCGTCTGGGTAACGAAGGCTATACCTTCGCCAACGTCAACGGCGTGCCGACCCCGCACGATGATGACCACACCGTGGACATCACCTTTGTCGTCGACCCAGGTAAGCGTGCCTACGTGAACCGCATCAACTTCCGTGGCAACACCAAGTCTGCCGACGAAGTGCTGCGCCGCGAGATGCGCCAGATGGAAGGTGGCTGGGCGTCGACTTACTTGATCGACCAGTCCAAGACACGTCTTGAGCGCCTGGGCTTCTTCAAGGAAGTCAACGTCGAAACTCCGGCCGTACCGGGTGTGGATGACCAGGTTGATGTGAACTACGCGGTTGAAGAACAGGCGTCGGGTTCGATCACCGCCAGCGTCGGCTTCGCACAGAGTGCCGGCCTGATCCTCGGTGGTTCGATCACCCAGAACAACTTCCTCGGTACCGGTAACAAGGTTTCCATCGGTCTTACGCGCAGCGAATACCAGAGCCGATATAACTTCGGTTATGTCGACCCCTACTGGACTGCTGACGGTGTGAGCCTGGGCTATAACGCCTTCTACCGCACCACCGACTACGACAAGCTCAACACCGAACTGGCGAGCTACGCTATCGATAGTTTTGGTGCGGGTGTGAACATCGGCTACCCGATCAGCGAAACGTCGCGCCTGACCTTCGGCTTGACCGCGCAACAGGACAAGATCAAGACCGGTGTTTACACCGTGGACGAAATCTTCAACTTCACGCAGCAAGAAGGTGATCAGTTCCTGAACTTCAAGGCTTCGGCCGGTTGGTCTGAATCGACCCTGAACAAAGGCGTACTGGCGACCCGTGGCCATTCGCAGAGCTTGACTGCGGAAGTCACAACACCGGGCAGCGACCTGTCGTTCTTCAAACTCGACTACCGTGGCCAGTTGTTCCAGCCGCTGAGCGATAACTACACCATGCGCCTGCACACTGAGCTGGGTTATGGCGACGGTTATGGTTCGACCAGTGGTCTGCCGTTCTACGAGAACTACTATGCAGGTGGTTTCAACTCGGTTCGTGGCTTCAAGGACAGCACTTTGGGCCCACGTGGTACGCCAAGCCGTGGTGAAACGATCACCGGTAACCGCGGCACCATCGCGGACTCCGACAACGACGCTACGCCATTCGGTGGTAACGTGTTGATCCAGGGTGGTGCGGAGATTCTGTTCCCGCTGCCATTCGTCAAGGACCAGCGTTCGTTGCGTACTTCGGTCTTCTGGGACGTGGGTAACGTATTCGACTCCAAGTGCCAACAGGTCAGCAACCCGAGCGGCGTGAAGTCTCAGACTCAGTGCAACGACGTGAGCCTCAGCAACATGGCAAGCTCCGTTGGTGTTGGCGTGACCTGGGTGACCGCGCTTGGCCCATTGAGCTTTGCTCTGGCCATGCCGATCAAGAAACCGGATAACGCTGAAACCCAGATTTTCCAATTCTCCCTCGGCCAGACGTTCTAAGCGTCTGACCCAAGATAACGACAACGGATTCTGTAGGAGTGCATCGTGCGTAAGTTGACTCAATTGGTTCTGCTGGCAACTGTGCTGGTAACCACCCCGGCCTTCGCCGAAATGAAAATCGCCGTCCTGAACTATCAGATGGCCCTGCTGGAGTCCGATGCGGCCAAGCGTTACGCAGTGGACGCCGAGAAAAAATTCGGCCCACAACTGACCAAGCTGAAGACTCTGGAAAGCAGCGCCAAGGGTATCCAGGATCGTCTGGTCGCCGGCGGCGACAAAATGCAACAAGGCGAGCGCGAGCGTCTGGAGCTTGAATTCAAGCAAAAGGCCCGTGACTACCAGTTCCAGTCCAAAGAACTGAACGAAGCCAAGGCTGTTGCAGACCGCGAAATGCTCAAGCAGCTCAAGCCGAAACTCGACAGCGCTGTGGAAGAGGTCATCAAGAAAGGTGCCTTCGACCTGGTGTTTGAGCGCGGCGCCGTGATCGACGTCAAGCCTCAATACGACATCACCCGTCAGGTGATCGAGCGCATGAATCAGCTGAAGTAAGCCATGACCGCAACTATCAAACTCGGCGAGTTGGCCGAGCTCCTGGGGGCCACCTTGCGTGGCTCCAGTGAGAAAGAAATCACTGGGCTAGCCGCCTTGCAGGAGGCTGGCCCAGCTCAGTTGAGCTTCTTGGCAAAGCCCCAATTCCGTAAATACCTGGCCGACAGCCAAGCCGCAGCCGTGTTGCTGACGGCCGCCGATGCCGAAGGGTTTACCGGGGATGCGCTGGTGGTGGCTGACCCTTACCTGGCTTTTGCCAAGGCGTCGCACCTGTTCGCTCCAAAACCCAAGGCCAGCCCCGGTATTCATCCGTCTGCGGTGATCGCCGATGATGCCGTGGTTGATCCTGCGGCCAGTATTGGCGCATTTGCAGTGATCGAGAGCGGCGCGCGCATTGCCGCCGGGGTAACGGTCGGCGCACATTGTTTTATCGGTGCGCGCTGTGAAATCGGCGCCGATGGCTGGCTGGCCCCGCGCGTGACCCTGTACCACGGCGTGCGTATTGGTGAGCGGGTGGTGATTCAGTCCGGCGCCGTCATCGGTGGCGAAGGTTTTGGCTTTGCCAATTCCAAAGGTGTTTGGCACAAGATTGCCCACGTCGGCGGCGTATTGATCGGCGATGACGTGGAAATCGGCGTGAACACCGCCGTCGATCGCGGGGCCTTGGCCGATACGTTGATCGGTAACGGCGTGAAGCTCGATAACCAGATTCAGATTGCGCATAACGTGCAGATTGGCGATCACACCGCCATGGCCGCCTGCGTGGGCATCTCCGGCAGTGCCAAGATTGGCAAGCATTGCATGCTTGCCGGTGGCGTTGGGCTGGTGGGGCATATCGAGATTTGCGACAACGTGTACATTACCGGCATGACCATGGTGACCCATTCAATTACCGAGCCTGGGTCCTACTCTTCCGGTACGGCCATGCAGCCAGCGGCTGAATGGCGCAAAAGTGCCGCACGTTTGCGCAAGATCGACGATATGGCCCGACGCCTCAAGCAGGTCGAAAAGCGTGTCGAGGACGTGACCCCTGGCGGTAATGCTTCATCTGAAGGCTGATACCATTTCCATATCAAGTGTGCACAGCCGCTAGACTGCCTCCTTGATTTGCTAGCGGGGCGTGCGTTTAGTCGCCCGCCCCCAATCTTTATTACAGGCTTCCCCCCCGAAATGATGGACATCAACGAGATTCGCGAATACCTGCCTCACCGTTACCCGTTCCTGCTGGTGGACCGTGTAGTGGACCTCAACGTCGAGGAAAAGCGCATTCGTGCCTACAAGAATGTCAGCATCAACGAACCGTTCTTCAATGGTCACTTTCCTGCGCATCCAATCATGCCGGGCGTATTGATCATCGAAGCGATGGCGCAGGCTGCCGGTATCCTTGGTTTCAAAATGCTCGACCTCAAGCCTGCCGACGGTACGCTGTATTATTTCGTGGGCTCCGACAAGCTGCGCTTCCGCAACCCGGTCACGCCGGGTGACCAGTTGATCCTCGAAGCCAAGTTCATCAGTTGCAAGCGCCAGATCTGGAAGTTCGAATGCCAGGCCTCGGTGGACGGCAAGCCTGTGTGCTCCGCCGAGATCATCTGCGCGGAACGCAAACTATGAGTTTGATTGACCCTCGCGCAATCATCGATCCGTCGGCCGTTCTGGCCGCCGACGTTGAGGTCGGCCCTTGGTCGATCATCGGCGCAGGTGTTGAAATCGGCGAGGGGACTGTCATCGGGCCACACGTGATCCTTAAAGGTCCGACCCGGATTGGCAAACACAATCGTATCTACCAGTTTTCCTCGGTAGGCGAAGACACCCCGGACATGAAGTACAAGGGTGAAGAAACACGCCTGGTAATCGGTGACCACAACATCATCCGTGAAGGCGTGACCATCCACCGTGGCACCGTGCAAGATCGTGCGGAAACCACCCTGGGTGATCACAACCTGGTCATGGCCTACGCACACATTGGTCATGACAGTGTTATTGGTAACCACTGCATTCTGGTCAATAACACTGCGCTGGCCGGCCACGTGCACGTTGACGACTGGGCAATTTTGTCCGGTTTCACGCTGGTGCACCAGTATTGCCATATCGGCGCCCACAGCTTTTCCGGCATGGGCACCGCGATTGGCAAGGACGTGCCGGCATTCGTCACGGTATTCGGTAACCCGGCCGAAGCGCGCAGCATGAACTTTGAAGGCATGCGCCGTCGCGGGTTCAGCGAAGACGCGATTCACGCCCTGCGCCGCGCTTACAAGGTGGTGTACCGCCAGGGGCTGACGGTTGAGCAGGCGTTGACCGAGCTGACCGAGCCGGCAGCGGTGTTCCCGGAGGTCGCAGTATTCCGTGACTCGATCCAGGCATCGACTCGTGGCATCACCCGCTGATCATGGCTAGTCTGCGTATTGCGCTGGTGGCCGGAGAAGCATCCGGCGATATTTTGGGCGCAGGCCTGATGCGCGCGCTCAAGGCTCAGCACCCAGCGGTCGAATTCATCGGTGTGGGTGGGCCGCTGATGCAGGCCGAAGGCCTCACGTCTTACTTTCCCATGGAGCGCCTCTCGGTCATGGGGCTGGTGGAAGTGTTGGGCCGTTTGCGTGAGCTGCTGGCGCGCCGCAAGCTGCTGATTCAAACCCTGATCGAAGAAAAGCCCGACGTGTTCATTGGCATCGATGCGCCGGACTTCACCCTCACTATCGAACTCAAGTTGCGTCAGGCCGGTATCAAGACCGTGCACTACGTCAGCCCGTCCGTATGGGCGTGGCGACAGAAGCGCGTGCTTAAAATCCGCGAAGGCTGCGACTTGATGCTGACCTTGCTGCCCTTTGAGGCCAGGTTCTACGAAGAGCAGGGCGTGCCGGTGCGGTTTGTCGGGCACACCCTGGCCGACACCATTCCATTGCACGCTGACTGCGCCGCCGCGCGTGCCGAGCTGGGCTTGCCCGATGGCCCGCTGGTGGCGCTGATGCCGGGCAGTCGTGGCGGCGAAGTCGGTCGCCTCGGCGCTTTGTTTTTTGATGCCGCCGAACGCCTGCAGGCGTTGAAGCCTGGTCTGCGTTTTGTGTTGCCGTGCGCCAGCCCGCAACGACGCGCGCAAATCGAGACGCTGCTTGAGGGGCGCAACCTGCCGTTGACCTTGCTTGACGGCCAGTCGCACCTGGCCCTTGCGGCTTGCGACGCGGTGCTGATCGCCTCGGGCACTGCCACGCTGGAGGCCTTGCTCTACAAGCGGCCCATGGTTGTGGCTTATCGCCTGGCGCCGCTGACCTTTTGGATTTTGAAACGCATGGTCAAAAGCCCTTACATCTCTTTGCCCAATTTGTTGGCCCAGCGCCTGTTGGTGCCGGAGTTGCTGCAGGACGATGCAACCCCAGAGGCCTTGGCGCAGGCGCTGTTGCCGCTGATCGACGGTGGCGAGGAGCAGACCCGTGGCTTTGACGACATCCATCGCACCCTGCGCCGTGATGCGTCAAACCAGGCGGCGGATGCCGTGCTGAGCTTGATCGGCCACAAACAGGAAACCTTATGACCGTGCAAATGGGCCTGGATTTCAGCCTGGTCGCGCAAGCCCACGAACTGGTGGCCGGTGTTGACGAAGTAGGGCGCGGCCCGCTGTGTGGCGCGGTGGTCACGGCAGCGGTGATTCTGGACCCGAACCGTCCGATCCTCGGCCTTAATGATTCGAAGAAGCTCACCGAAGCGCGTCGCGAAAAGCTCTACGACGAGATCTGTGAAAAAGCCCTGAGCTGGCATATCGCTCGGGCCGAAGTCGAAGAAATCGACACATTGAACATCCTTCACGCGACCATGCTGGCCATGCAGCGCGCGGTGGAAGGCCTGCACATTACACCGAAAATGGCGATGATCGACGGCAACCGCTGCCCCACACTGGCGATGCCGTCAGAAGCCGTGGTCAAGGGTGACAGCAAGGTGCCCGCCATCGCTGCCGCATCGATCCTGGCCAAGGTCAGCCGTGACCGTGAAATGGCCGCGTTTGAATTGATCTACCCCGGTTACGGCATCGGTGGCCATAAGGGCTACCCGACGCCCGTTCATCTGGAAGCATTGGCTCGCTTGGGGCCTACGCCTATCCACCGGCGCTCGTTCGCCCCGGTTCGCCAGGCTTACGCGCTGCGCGAGAGCCTCAGCGAGGTTTAGTCGCGAGGCTGATGTTTTTGCCAAGGCCCGGTACAATCCCGGGCCTTGTTGTTTCTACGTTTTTGCACAGGATCACTATGCCGGCTTCATTCGTTCACCTGCGCCTGCACACTGAATATTCCCTGGTCGACGGCCTGGTACGGATCAAACCGCTGGTCAAAACCCTGGTGGGCATGAACATGCCCGCGGTAGCGGTTACCGATCAGAACAACATGTGTTCCCTGGTCAAGTTCTACAAGAACGCCATGGGCGCCGGCATCAAGCCGATTTGCGGCGCCGACCTGTGGCTGTCCAACAAAGACCCGGATAACCCTTTGAGCCGCATCAGCCTGTTGGCGATGAACGGCGTTGGTTATCGCAACCTCACCGAACTGATTTCTCGCGGTTTTATCGACGGCCAGCGCAACGGCTCGATCATCATCGAGCGCGAGTGGGTGGCCGAGGCGAGCGAGGGCGTGATCATGCTCTCGGCCGCCAAAGAGGGCGAGGTGGGTATCGCGCTGTTGGGCGGCAACCCTCAGGAAGCCGAAGTGCTGGCCCGCGAGTGGATGCAGGTGTTCCCCGACCGCTTCTACGTGGAGGTCCAGCGTACCAATCGGCCGAATGATGAAGAGCACCTGCATGCCGCGGTAGCACTGGCCGACAAGCTGGGCGCGCCGCTGGTGGCGACCAACGATGTGCGTTTTATCAAGAAAGAAGATTTCGAGGCCCACGAGACGCGTGTGTGCATTGGCGAAGGCCGTGCCCTGGATGACCCGCGCCGGTCGAAGAACTACAGCGAAGAGCAGTACCTCAAAAGCGCTGAAGAGATGGCCGAGTTGTTCAGCGACCTGCCCGAAGCGCTGGAAAACTCCGTCGAGATCGCCAAGCGCTGCAATATTGAAGTGAAGCTGGGCAAGCACTTCTTGCCCAACTTCCCGATCCCCGATGGCATGACCATCGATGAGTACTTTCGCAAGGTGTCGTTCGATGGTCTGGAAGACCGTCTGAGTGTGCTGTTGCCCAAGGACACCACTGAGGACTACGACGCCAAGCGCCAGGTGTATGTTGACCGGCTGAATTTCGAGCTGGATATCATCATCCAGATGGGCTTCCCCGGTTACTTCCTGATCGTAATGGACTTTATCCAGTGGGCCAAAAGCAACGGCGTGCCGGTAGGTCCGGGCCGGGGTTCAGGTGCTGGCTCGCTGGTGGCGTATGTACAGAAGATTACCGACCTCGACCCGCTGGAATATGACCTGCTGTTCGAACGGTTCCTGAACCCGGAACGGGTTTCCATGCCCGACTTCGACGTCGACTTCTGCATGGACGGCCGTGACCGCGTGATCGAGTACGTGGCCGAGAAATATGGCCGCAACGCGGTCAGCCAGATCATCACCTTCGGTTCCATGGCCGCCAAGGCGGTAATCCGCGACGTGGCGCGGGTGCAGGGCAAGTCCTACGGCCTTGCGGACCGCCTGTCGAAGATGATCCCGTTCGAAGTCGGCATGACCCTGGAAAAAGCCTACGAGCAGGAAGAAATTCTGCGCGACTTTATCAAGGTCGATGAAGAAGCCGCCGAAATCTGGGACATGGCGCGCAAGCTCGAAGGCGTGGTGCGTAACGTCGGTAAACACGCCGGTGGCGTGGTCATCGCGCCGACCAAACTCACCGATTTTTCGCCGATCTATTGCGATGAAGAAGGCGGCGGCCTGGTTACCCAGTTCGACAAGGATGACGTGGAGGCGGCTGGCCTGGTGAAGTTCGACTTCCTCGGCCTGCGCACCCTGACCATCATCGATTGGGCGCTGAAGACGATTAACCGCGAGCGCGCCAAGGTTGATGAGGCGCCGCTGGATATCGCGTTTATCCCGCTGGACGACAAACCGACGTACCAGTTGCTGCAAAAAGCCGAAACCACGGCGGTGTTCCAGCTTGAGTCGCGCGGCATGAAAGAGCTGATCAAAAAGCTCAAGCCCGACTGCCTGGAAGACTTGATCGCACTGGTGGCGTTGTTCCGCCCAGGCCCGCTGCAATCGGGCATGGTGGATGACTTCATCAACCGTAAGCACGGCCGCGCCGAGCTGGCGTACCCGCACTCCGACTACCAGTACGAAGGCCTCAAGCCGGTACTGGCACCGACTTACGGCATCATCCTGTATCAGGAACAGGTGATGCAGATCGCCCAGGTCATGGCCGGCTACACCCTCGGCGGCGCCGACATGTTGCGGCGTGCCATGGGTAAGAAAAAGCCCGAGGAAATGGCCAAGCAGCGCGGCGGTTTCATTGAAGGTTGCGCGACTAACAATATCGACGCCGACCTTGCCGGTAACATCTTCGACCTGGTGGAAAAATTCGCCGGTTATGGCTTCAACAAATCCCACTCCGCCGCCTACGGCCTGGTGTCGTACCAGACCGCTTGGCTGAAAACCCACTACCCGGCGCCGTTCATGGCGGCAGTACTCTCGGCGGATATGCACAACACCGACAAGGTCGTGACCTTGATCGAAGAAGTGCGCACCATGAAGCTGCGCCTTGATGCGCCGGACGTGAACGCCTCGGAGTTCAAGTTCACGGTGAACGACGAAGGCCGCATCATTTATGGCCTGGGCGCGATCAAAGGTGTGGGTGAAGGCCCGGTGGAGGCAATCACCGAAGCGCGCCAGCACGGGCCGTTTAAGGACCTGTTCGATTTTTGCGCGCGGGTGGACCTCAAGCGCATCAACAAGCGCACCCTCGATGGGTTGATCCGCAGTGGTGCACTCGACCGCCTTGGCCCGTATTTCCATGATGAGCCGAAGGCTTACCAGGCGAATATCGACCGCAATCGCGCGGTGCTGCTGACCGCCATGGAAGAAGCGATCAAGGCCGCCGAACAGACCGCGCGCACCCACGACAGCGGCCACGCCGACCTGTTTGGCGGGCTGTTTGTGGAGGAAGATGCCGACGTCTATGCCAACCATCGCAAGGCCAAGGACCTGACCCTAAAGGAACGCCTCAAGGGTGAGAAAGACACCTTGGGCCTGTACCTCACCGGCCACCCGATTGACGAATACGAAGGCGAAATTCGCCGGTTCGCACGTCAGCGCATCATCGACCTGAAACCGGCGCGTGACACCCAGACCGTGGCCGGGATGATCATCGCACTGCGCGTGATGAAAAATAAAAAGGGCGACAAGATGGGCTTTATCACCCTTGATGACCGCTCGGGCCGCATCGAAGCGTCGCTGTTTGCCGATGCGTTCCACTCGGCGCAGTCGCTGTTGCAGACCGACGCGATGGTGGTGGTAGAAGGCGAGGTCAGTAATGACGACTTCTCCGGCGGCCTGCGCCTGCGGATCAAGCGGGTGATGAGCATGGAAGATGCGCGCACCAATTTGGCCGAAAGCCTGCGTTTGAAGGTCAAGACCGAAGCGCTCAAGGGCGATCAGCTACGCTGGTTGGGTGACCTGCTCAAGCGTCACCGTGGCGCGTGCCCGGTGACCATGGAGTACACCGGCAACGACGCCAAGGCCATGTTGCAGTTTGGTGAGACCTGGCGAATTGATCCCGCAGATGGCTTGATTCAAGCTTTGCGTGACCAGTTCGGCCGTGACAACGTCTTCCTCCAATACCGTTGATGGCCGGGCGCGTTCTTTTTGATGAAGAGTATTCGCCCGATCTCGACCCAACATTTAATCTCGACCTAGACGCGCCTGTCCCTTAAGGTAGCGCGAATAGACAACCGGCTGGCCAGGCACTCCCTGGCCGTCGACCCAAGACGGACGCTTATGAACCCGAATTTTCTTGATTTCGAACAGCCGATCGCTGACCTGCAAGCCAAAATTGAAGAACTGCGCCTGGTCGGCAATGACAATTCCCTGAATATCGGCGATGAGATTGCTCGACTGCAAGACAAGAGCAGCACGCTCACCGAAGACATTTTCGGCAAGCTGACCAGCTGGCAGATCGCGCGCCTGGCTCGCCACCCGCGCCGTCCGTACACGCTGGACTACATTCAGCATATCTTCACCGAGTTCGACGAGCTGCATGGCGACCGCCACTTCTCTGACGACGCGGCCATCGTCGGCGGTATCGCTCGCCTGGACGACCAGCCGGTAATGGTGATCGGTCACCAGAAAGGCCGTGAAGTGCGCGAGAAAGTTCGCCGCAACTTCGGCATGCCGCGCCCTGAAGGCTACCGCAAGGCGTGCCGCCTGATGGAAATGGCCGAGCGCTTCAAAATGCCGATCCTGACCTTCATCGACACCCCGGGCGCCTACCCCGGTATCGACGCCGAAGAGCGCAACCAAAGCGAAGCGATCGCCTGGAACCTGCGCGTGATGGCCCGCTTGAAAACCCCGATCATCGCCACCGTCATTGGTGAAGGTGGTTCCGGCGGTGCACTGGCGATTGGCGTGTGCGACCAGTTGAACATGCTGCAATATTCGACCTACGCGGTGATCTCGCCGGAAGGTTGCGCCTCGATCCTGTGGAAAACCGCCGATAAAGCCCCGGACGCTGCCGAAGCCATGGGCATCACTGCCGATCGCCTCAAAGGCTTGGGTATCGTTGATAAAGTTATCGGCGAACCGTTGGGCGGCGCCCACCGTGACCCGGCTGCCGCTGCCGCGAGTATCCGCGCTGAACTGGGCGCGCAACTGGCGATGCTCAAGAAGCTGGATAACGAAGCGCTGCTCAAGCGCCGTTACGAGCGCTTGATGAGTTACGGTCTCTAAGAGCGCCGCAATACTGAATGTGGGAGGCGGCTTGCCCCCGATTGCTGAGTGTCAGTCAATGTATTTGGTGACTGATGCACCGCTATCGGGAGCAAGCCCCCCTCCCACATTTGCTTTGTGTATGCTTGGCCAACGTATTCCAGATTTGCGGCGGTAACCTCTGATGAAACCGGTGCTCTGCGCCAAACTCCTGCAGACCCTCGCCCCGTGGCGCAACGCCCCGGCTTGGCATGTCGCTTTTTCTGGCGGCCTCGATTCCACCGTCCTGCTGCATCTCCTCGCTTCTCTGGCAAACATTCCACCTCTGCGTGCTGTGCATGTTCACCACGGCCTGCAAGCGGCGGCTGACGCGTGGCCACAGCATTGCCAAACGGTCTGCGACGGTTTGGGCGTGCCCTTGCGCGTCATGCGTGTGCAGGTGCAGCCCGGCGCCAGCCTTGAGCGTGCAGCGCGTGACGCGCGTTACTCGGCGTTTGCCGAGGTGATCGGGGCAGGGCAGGTGTTGCTGACGGGCCAGCACCGCGACGATCAGGCCGAAACCCTGCTGTTTCGCCTCCTGCGTGGGGCAGGGGTGCGAGGGCTGTCGGCAATGCCGGCGCATCGCCCATTCGCGGCTGGCCACCTGGTGCGGCCGCTGCTGAATGCCTCGCGCGCTGAATTGGAGGCCTACGCACACGAACATCAGTTGACCTGGATCGAAGACCCCTCCAACGCCGACCCGCGTTTTTCGCGCAATTACCTGCGCCATCGTGTAGTGCCAACGCTGACCGAGCGTTGGCCCCAAGCCGTCACCCGCCTGGCGCGCGCTGCCGAGCATCTGGGTGAAGCCCAGGGCCTGCTTGACGAATTGGCCCGCATAGACCTGCAAACCGCCGATCACCCTTCGCCATTTCCCTGGCTGCCATTGCCATCATTGGCGCTGGCGCCGTTGCGCGAGCTTTCCGACGCCCGCCAACGCAACGCCCTGCGCAATTGGCTGACACCGCTGACGCGTTTGCCCGACAGCGACCATTGGGCCGGCTGGTATTCACTGCGCGATGCCAAGTGCGACGCACAACCGCTGTGGTGTTTGGCCGACGGCCAATTGCATCGTTGTGGCTCACGCATCTGGTGGCTGCCTTCAAGCTGGTCGGCGTTTTCCGACGCGTCAGTAAGCTGGCTTGATCCGCAAAACCCACTAAAGTTACCCGGCAATGGCCAGCTCAACTGTATCGGCAAGGCCCCCGCAGGCCCATTGACGATCCGTTATCGCCAGGGCGGCGAAGTCGTCGAAGTGCCAGGTCGCGGCCGGCGCGATCTCAAGCGCCTGCTGAATGAATGCGGGCTGCCGGGCGTGGTGCGTGGCAGATTGCCGCTGCTGTATCGGGGCGAGCAATTGCTGGCTGCCCCAAGCCTTGCAGGGCTATGGGCGATGCCGCCGGGCGACTGGCAATTACAGTGGATGCCACAGACCTGCGATCAAGGTTTGAGCTGATAGAGCCTTTCCGGTAGACTACGCTCCCTTCTTGATACAACTTCTGTGGATTCGCCTGAATCGCAGTCGTTGCCGATTACCAAGCAGTCTTTGCTGGGCGATTCCAAAAAATGTGTAGCGATCAACGCACCAGTGTTTCACTGCTGGTCTGTCACCACGCGGCGGTTTTTTTGAAAGGTGCACTGTGATTAATGCAGGTGATCGGGGGCTTCGGCCTTCCTTCGCTTTCCCCGGCGGCTCGGACCGCTTTAACGCAGACTTCTAGGGTTTTTCATGACGCGCTACATATTCGTCACGGGCGGTGTTGTTTCTTCATTGGGGAAAGGCATTGCCTCCGCTTCATTGGCGGCCATCCTGGAGGCGCGGGGACTTAAGGTCACCATGCTCAAGCTGGACCCGTACATCAACGTTGACCCGGGCACCATGAGCCCGTTCCAGCACGGTGAAGTGTTCGTCACACACGACGGCGCCGAGACCGACCTGGACCTGGGCCACTACGAGCGGTTCATCCGCACGACCATGACCCAGAACAACAACTTCACCACAGGCCGTGTTTACGAACACGTGCTGCGCAAAGAGCGCCGTGGTGACTACCTGGGTGCAACCATCCAGGTGATCCCGCACATTACCGACGAAATCAAGCGCCGCATCATCAAGGGCGCAGGCGATGCCGACGTGGCGATGGTCGAGATCGGTGGCACCGTGGGTGACATCGAATCGCAACCGTTCCTCGAAGCCATTCGCCAATTGCGTTTCGAAGTCGGCGCCAAGCGCGCGATGCTGATGCACCTGACGCTGGTGCCATACATCGCCACCGCCGGCGAAACCAAAACCAAGCCTACCCAGCACTCGGTCAAGGAACTGCGTTCCATCGGCCTGCAGCCGGATGTGCTGGTGTGCCGCTCCGATCACCCGATCGACATTTCTTCGCGTCGCAAGATCGCGCAATTCACCAACGTTGAAGAACGTGCGGTCATTGCCCTCGAAGACGCCGACACCATCTACAAGATCCCGGGCATCCTGCACTCGCAAGGCCTGGATGATTTTGTGGTCGAGCGTTTTGGCCTGCAATGCAACGGCGCGGACCTGTCCGAGTGGGAAGCGGTGGTTGACGCCAAGCTCAACCCTGAGCATGAAGTGACCATCGCCATGGTCGGCAAGTACATGGAGCTGCTCGACGCGTACAAGTCGCTGATCGAAGCCATGAGCCACGCCGGTATCAGCAACCGTACCAAGGTCAACTTGCGCTACATCGATTCCGAAGACATCGAAAACCAGGGCACTGCGCTGCTCGAAGGTGTTGATGCCATTCTGGTGCCAGGCGGTTTCGGCCTGCGTGGCGTGGAAGGCAAGATCACCGCCGTGCAATACGCCCGTGAGAACAAGGTGCCGTACCTGGGTATCTGCCTGGGTATGCAAGTGGCCGTTATCGAGTTCGCACGTAACGTGCTGGGCTGGAAAGACGCCAACTCCACCGAGTTCGATCACGCCAGCGGTCACCCGGTCGTGGGCCTGATCACCGAGTGGGAAGATGCCACCGGCGCCGTTGAAACGCGTACTGAAACTTCCGACCTCGGCGGCACCATGCGCCTTGGCGCACAAGACTGCCTGCTGGAGCCGGGGTCGTTGGTTCACGATTGCTACGGCAAGGACGTGATCGTCGAGCGTCACCGTCATCGCTACGAAGTGAACAACAACCTGCTGCCGCAGATCAAGGAAGCCGGCCTGAAAGTGTCCGGTCGCTCCGGTGATGGCAAGCTGGTTGAAGTGGTCGAGGCGCCGGATCATCCATGGTTCGTGGCGTGCCAGTTCCACCCGGAGTTCACCTCGACGCCGCGCGACGGTCACCCGTTGTTCACCGGTTTCGTTAAAGCAGCACTGACGCAACATCAGAAGAAGGCGTAAACCTGATGGCCCAGAAGATCATTCGCGTAGGCGACATCGAAATTGCCAACGACAAGCCCATGGTGCTGTTCGGCGGCATGAACGTGCTGGAAAGCCGTGACATGGCGATGCAGGTCTGTGAAGAGTACGTCAAGGTTACCCAGAAACTGGGTATCCCTTACGTGTTCAAGGCCAGCTTCGACAAGGCCAACCGTTCGTCCGTGACCTCCTATCGCGGCCCGGGCCTTGAAGAAGGCATGCGGATCTTCCAGGACATCAAGCAAGCCTTCGGCGTGCCGATCATCACCGACGTCCACGAGCCCGAGCAGGCTGCCGTGGTCGCCGAGGTGTGCGACATCATCCAGTTGCCGGCCTTCCTGTCGCGTCAGACCGATCTGGTGGTTGCGATGGCCAGGACCGGCGCTGTGATCAATATCAAAAAAGCCCAGTTTCTCGCGCCACAGGAAATGAAACACATCCTGAGCAAATGCGTGGAAGCGGGTAACGACCAGTTGATCCTCTGTGAGCGCGGTTCGAGCTTCGGCTACAACAACCTCGTGGTCGACATGCTCGGTTTCGGCATCATGAAACAGTTCGAATACCCGGTGTTCTTCGACGTGACCCACGCGCTGCAAATGCCCGGTGGTCGTGCCGATTCCGCCGGTGGGCGGCGCGCCCAGGTATTGGACCTGGCCAAGGCCGGCATCAGCCAGTCGCTGGCCGGGCTGTTCCTGGAAGCCCACCCGGACCCGGACAATGCCAAATGCGACGGCCCGTGCGCCCTGCGCCTGGACAAGCTGGAGCCGTTCCTGGCCCAGCTCAAGCAGTTGGACGAGCTGGTCAAGAGTTTTCCGACGGTAGAGACCGCGTAACGGCCGTTTCTCCGGTAGACTTTCCCTCGCTTTACGCTCAGGCCTGCGGGCCTGAGCCTTGTCGCCTGCAAGCCTGCCCCGTTGTTCCACCCTTGCGGTCGGTCAAAAGATTTCCTTCAGCTGCGTCGTTTTCGTCAACTTTGGAGTGTTTACAACAATGGCAAAAATCGTCGACATCAAAGGTCGTGAAGTTCTCGACTCCCGTGGCAACCCCACCGTCGAAGCCGACGTGCTTCTCGATAACGGCATCATCGGCAGCGCCTGCGCGCCGTCCGGTGCGTCTACCGGTTCGCGCGAAGCGCTGGAACTGCGTGATGGCGACAAGAGCCGTTACCTGGGCAAAGGTGTACTCAAGGCCGTCGCCAACATCAATGGCCCGATCCGCGACCTGCTGCTGGGCCAAGACCCTGTTGACCAGAAAGCCCTTGACCACGCGATGATCAAGCTCGACGGCACCGACAACAAAGGTAGCCTGGGCGCCAACGCCATCCTCGCCGTGTCCCTGGCTGCCGCCAAGGCCGCCGCACAGGACCAGGACCTGCCGCTGTACGCGCACATCGCCAACCTGAACGGCACGCCGGGTGTTTACTCGATGCCGGTGCCGATGATGAACATCATCAACGGTGGCGAGCACGCCGATAACAACGTCGACATCCAGGAATTCATGGTGCAGCCGGTGGGTGCCAAGACCTTCTCCGAAGGCCTGCGCATGGGCACCGAGATTTTCCATCACCTCAAAGCAGTGTTGAAGGCGCGTGGCCTGAGCACTGCGGTGGGTGACGAAGGTGGTTTCGCGCCGAACCTGGCGTCCAACGAAGATGCACTCAAAGTGATCTCCGAAGCGGTGGCCAACGCTGGCTACACGCTGGGCACCGACGTGACCCTGGCACTGGACTGCGCCGCCAGCGAATTCTACGAAGACGGCAAGTACAACCTGTCCGGCGAAGGCCACGTGTTCACCTCCGAAGGGTTTGCCGACTACCTGAAAGGCCTGTGCGAGCGTTACCCGATCATCTCGGTTGAAGATGGCCTGGACGAGTCCGACTGGGCCGGCTGGAAAATCCTCACCGACAAAATCGGCGAGAAGGTTCAACTGGTGGGCGACGACTTGTTCGTGACCAACACCAAGATCCTGCAAGAAGGCATCGACAAGAAGATCGCCAACTCGATCCTGATCAAGTTCAACCAGATCGGCACCCTGACCGAAACCCTGGAAGCCATTCAGATGGCCAAGGCTGCGGGCTACACCGCCGTGATCTCGCACCGCTCCGGCGAAACCGAAGACTCGACCATTGCCGACCTGGCTGTGGGCACCTCGGCTGGCCAGATCAAGACCGGTTCGCTGTGCCGTTCCGACCGCGTTTCCAAGTACAACCAATTGCTGCGTATCGAAGAGCAATTGGCAGGTAAAGCCAAGTACAACGGTCGCAGCGAGTTTCGCGGCTGATTGTTTCGCGGCGTGTTAAATAGTAAAAAGTTGGCAGGTGGCGTCGGAAAATTCTCGATAGAATAGATTTCGACGCTAATCTGGTGGCGATCAAGTACAAGCCTGGTTTTTCCAGGCTTCGTGCTATCAGTTGCTTTAAAAGTTTTACATGGCTGTCTTTTTTTACTGGATACCCGGATTTCGATGCGCAGTCCCAATTGGTTGTTCCTCGTCTTGCTCTTGTTGCTGGCTGGCCTGCAATACCGCCTATGGGTCGGTAATGGCAGCTTTGCGCAAGTGAAAGAGCTGACCCAGCAAATTGCCGACCAGCACGCCGAAAACGAAATTCTGCTGGAGCGTAACCGCGTCCTTGACGCCGAAGTGCTTGAGTTGAAAAAAGGTACCGAGACCGTTGAAGAGCGGGCTCGCCATGAGTTGGGCATGGTCAAGGAGGGCGAAACCCTCTACCAGCTCGCGCAATGAGTGACCGTTTACCGGCCTTCTGGGCCGTGATTCCTGCCGCGGGCGTCGGTGCCCGTATGGCCGCAGACCGTCCCAAGCAGTACCTGCAACTGGGCGGGCGCACCATTCTCGAACACAGCCTTGGCTGTTTTCTCGACCACCCATCGCTCAAGGGCCTGGTGGTCAGTCTTGCTTCTGATGATCCTTATTGGCCCAACCTGGCGTGTGCCACAGACCCGCGCATTCAGCGTGCGGACGGTGGTTCGCAGCGCTCAGGCTCGGTACTCAATGCGTTGCTGCAACTGAATGCGCTGGGCGCCGATGATGACGACTGGGTGTTGGTGCACGACGCGGCGCGGCCCAACCTGAGTCGCGATGACCTCGACAAACTGCTGGCTGAGCTGGCGCATGATCCGGTCGGCGGTTTGCTGGCCGTACCGGCGCGCGACACCCTCAAGCGCGCCGACAAACACGGTCGTGTGGTCGAAACCGTGGATCGCAGCCTGGTCTGGCAAGCGTACACGCCGCAAATGTTTCGCTTGGGTGCCCTGCATCGGGCCTTGGCTGACAGCCTGGTGGCTGATGCGGTGATCACCGACGAAGCCTCAGCCATGGAATGGTCCGGCCAGGCGCCGCGCCTGGTTGAAGGGCGCGCGGACAATATCAAGGTGACCCGGCCGGAAGATCTGGAGTGGCTGCGGCTGCGGTGGGCGAATCGGCGGTAGTTGGTGGCACCGAGTCGACGCTATCGCGAGCAAGCCCGCTGCCACAGTTGAACCGGGGTTGACCTGTCGGAACACGGTCAACTGTGGGAGGTGACCCGGCCGGAAGATCTGGAGTGGCTGCGGCTGCGGCTGCGGTGGGCGAATCGGCGGTAGTTGATGGCACCGAGTCGACGCTATCGCGAGCAAGCCCGCTCCCACAGTTGACCGGGTTCCTACAGGTCAACCCTGTTCAACTGTGGGAGCGGGCTTGCTCGCGATGAGGCCAAACCAGCCACCTCGTCATCAAAGGCTGTACTCCGGCCGCTCGGCCAACCCCACCTTCAAAAAATCCACCAGCTTGCGCACCTTCGGCGACAAGTGCCTTTGCTGCGGGTACAACGCCCACACTGCCGTGTTCGGCGGCTGGTGCGCTTCCAGCAATGGCACCAACGCGCCACTGTGCAAATGCTCCAGCACGTAATAGTCCGGCAACTGGCACAACCCAACGCCTTGCAAGGCTGCATCCAGCACCGCTTGCCCACTGTTGCAGCGCCAGTTTCCCTGCACCCGTTGCGAAAATTCGCGCCCGTCCTGGGCCAGTTGCCAAATATCCGAGCTGCCAATCAGGCAGTTATGCCGACTTAATTCCGACACGCTGTGCGGCCGACCATAGCGCTCCAGGTAGGACGGCGACGCGCACAGGTACATGCGCCGAGGGGCGAGGCGGCTGGCGACCATGCGCGAGTCTTGCAGGCGCCCGAGACGGATCGCCAGATCGAGGCCTTCGTGCACCAGGTCCAACTGAAGATTGCTCAGTTCAATATCCACTCGCAGCTGTGGGTAGAGCCCCATGAACCGCGTGACCAACGGCACGATAAAACGCTCGCCGTAGGCCACGGCGCAGGTCATGCGCAGCATGCCCTTGGGTTCACTGGCCAGGTCGCCCACGGCGCGCAAGGCTTCTTCGCGACCGTCCTGCAGGCGCTGGCAGTGTTGCAGGAAGGTCTGGCCGGCCTCGGTGAGGGTTACCTTGCGCGTACTGCGATACAAAAGCCGCGTTTGCAAACGTTCTTCAAGGCGCGCCACCTGTCGGCTGATGTGCGACGACGACACCCCAAGCCGCTCGGCCGCCGCCGTGAATTGGCTGTATTCAGCCACGGCGACGAACTCGTCAATGCCTTCCCAACGGTTTTCCAACACGGCGATTATCCCTGTATGGCAATAATGTTTTGCTTTTGCCTGGATTATTAATCAACGAGCCATGTTTTACACTCACCGTCTTAGTTTTTAACTCCCTGGAGAAACCCGGATGATCAAGTCCCGCGCCGCCGTAGCCTTCGAAGCCAATAAGCCCCTTGAGATCGTTGAAGTGGATGTCGCCATGCCCAAGGCGGGCGAGGTGCTGTTGCGCGTGGTCGCATCCGGCGTGTGCCACACCGACGCCTACACCTTGTCGGGCGCAGACCCGGAAGGCATCTTCCCGTCGATCCTCGGCCATGAAGGCGGTGCGGTGGTTGAAGCGATCGGCGAGGGCGTAACCTCGGTGGCCGTCGGCGACCACGTGATCCCGCTGTACACCCCGGAATGCGGCCAGTGCAAATTCTGCCGATCGGGCAAGACCAACCTCTGCCAGGCCATTCGTTCTACGCAAGGCAAAGGCCTGATGCCCGACGGCACCACGCGCTTTTCCTACAAAGGCCAGCAGATTTTCCATTACATGGGTACGTCGACGTTCTCCGAATACACCGTGCTGCCGGAAATTTCCGTCGCGAAGATTCCTAAAGAAGCCCCGCTGGAAAAAGTCTGCCTGCTGGGTTGCGGTGTGACCACCGGCATCGGTGCGGTGCTCAATACGGCCAAGGTCAAGCCGGGCGACACCGTGGCCATCTTTGGCTTGGGCGGCATTGGCTTGTCGGCCGTGATCGGCGCCGTCAAGGCCAAGGCCGGGCGCATCATCGCCGTCGACATCAACCCGGCCAAGTTTGAAATCGCCAAGCAATTGGGCGCCACCGACTGCATCAATCCGAAAGATTACGACCGCCCGATTCAAGACGTGATCGTCGACTTGACCGATGGCGGCGTGGACTTTTCCTTTGAGTGCATCGGCAACGTGCAACTGATGCGCGCAGCCCTCGAGTGCTGCCATAAAGGCTGGGGCGAGTCGGTCATCATCGGGGTTGCCGGTGCCGGCCAGGAAATTTCCACGCGCCCATTCCAACTGGTGACCGGTCGCGTCTGGCGCGGTTCGGCGTTCGGTGGCGTGCGTGGCCGTACCGAATTGCCAAGCTACGTGGAAATGGCCCAGACCGGCGAAATCCCGCTGGACACCTTCATCACCCACACCATGGGCCTGGAAGACATCAACAAAGCGTTTGACCTGATGCATGAAGGCAAGAGCATTCGTACCGTCATCCACTTTTGAGCAGCTTCTAGCTGCAAGCTGTAAGCGCCAAGTGGGTGTACGCCTGCTTGCCGCTTGAAGCCTGCAGCTTGTGGCTGGGAGCATTCCCATGACGCTGGAAAATATTTCCTGCCAGAAGAGCTTCGGCGGCTGGCACAAACGCTACAAACATCATTCCGATGTGCTGGGTTGCGACATGACCTTCGCCGTCTACTTGCCGCCACAAGCGGAGCAGGGCGGCAAGTTGCCGGTGTTGTACTGGCTGTCGGGCCTGACCTGCACCGATGAAAACTTCATGCAGAAGGCCGGTGCCCAGCGCATGGCTGCCGAACTGGGGTTGATTATCGTCGCACCCGACACCAGCCCGCGTGGGCCAGGTGTGCCGGACGACCCAGACAACGCGTGGGATTTTGGCCTCGGCGCAGGCTTTTACCTGAATGCCACGCAGGAGCCTTGGGCCAAGCACTATCGGATGCATGACTACGTTGTGCAGGAATTGCCGGCGTTGGTTGAAGCGCATTTCCCGGCGTCGGATAAGCGCGGCATCAGCGGCCACTCCATGGGCGGCCATGGCGCGCTGGTGTGTGCGCTGCGCAACCCGGGGCGTTACCTGTCGGTGTCGGCATTTTCGCCGATCAACAACCCGATGGATTGCCCGTGGGGGCAAAAAGCCTTTTCGCGTTACTTGGGCGAAGAACGTTCAAAGTGGCGGGAATGGGATGCCTGCGTGCTGATCAGTGAGGCCACGCAAAAGCTGCCATTGCTGGTGGATCAGGGTGATCGCGACGACTTCCTCACCGTGCAACTCAAGCCTGAGGCGTTGCAGCAAGCGGCCAAGGCGGCTAATCACCCGCTTCAATTGCGTTTGCAGCCTGGCTACGATCACAGCTACTTCTTTATCGCCAGCTTCATCGAAGATCATTTGCGACACCATGGTCGTGCTTTGCTCGGTTAATGTGAGGCAAAAGTAGGTAGAATCACGCCCTGAATTAAATCGGGGCGTTTTTTTATGCGTATTGGCCACGGCTACGATGTGCACCGTTTCGCTGAAGGCGATTTCATCACCTTGGGCGGCGTGCGCATTGCACACCACCATGGGTTGCTCGCTCATTCCGACGGCGATGTTGTGTTGCATGCCTTGAGCGATGCCTTGCTCGGCGCGGCGGCGTTGGGCGATATCGGCAAGCACTTCCCGGACACCGACCCCACCTTCAAGGGCGCGGACAGCCGCGTGCTGTTGCGCCACGTGGTCGGCCTGATCCACGCCAAAGGCTGGAAGGTCGCTAACGTCGACAACACCATCGTGGCCCAGGCACCAAAAATGGCCCCGCATATTGAATCGATGCGTGCACTGATTGCCGCAGACCTGCAAATTGAATTGGATCAAGTCAACGTGAAAGCCACCACCACCGAAAAGCTCGGGTTTACCGGTCGGGAAGAGGGCATCGCGGTGCACTCCGTCGCCCTGTTGCTGCGCGCATGAATGACCTGCAACTGCTGGGCCCACGGGCTTACGGCGAGGCCTTGGGCAGCGCGGTCTTGAAGGCGACGGCTGAAGATTTCCAGGTAGACGAAGTGCTCGATATTCCGCTGACCGGCGATGGCGAGCACCTGTGGCTGTGGGTCGAGAAGCGCGGGCTCAACACCGAAGAGGCCGCGCGGCGCATCGCCAAGGCCGCCGGCGTGCCGTTGCGCACCGTCAGCTATGCCGGGCTCAAGGACCGCCAAGCGTTGACCCGCCAGTGGTTCAGCGTGCAACTGCCGGGCAAGGCCGACCCGGACATGAGCGGTGCAGAAAACGACAGCCTCAAGATCCTTAAAACTGCGCGCCACAAGCGCAAGCTGCAGCGCGGCGCACATTCGGCCAACGGCTTCACCCTGCGCCTGACCCAACTGGCGGGCGATACCGCCGCCATCGACGCGCGTTTGCAGCTGATCGCCGAGCACGGTATTCCCAACTATTTCGGCGCCCAGCGCTTTGGTCACAACGGTGGCAACGTGGTGGACGCGCGTGAGTGGGCGGCGCGCAAGGCCTTGCCGGAGCAGCGCAATGTGCGTTCGCGGTTGCTGTCCACCGCGCGCAGTTTTTTGTTCAACAAAGTCTTGGCGGCACGTGTCGCTGACGGTTCCTGGCAGCGCGCCCAGGTCGGCGACCTGCTGGCGTTTACCGACAGCCGCAGTTTTTTCCCGGCGGGCGAGGCTGAATGCAGCGACCCGCGCCTGGCAATTCTGGACCTGCACCCTACCGGGCCGCAGTGGGGCGAAGGCGATTCGCCAGCGGCCGGTGCGACGCATGCGCTGGAACAAGCGATTGCCGCCAGCGAACCAGAGCTGCGCGATTGGCTGGTGAATGCCGGCATGAGCCAGGAACGTCGCATTCTGCGACTGCCCATTGGCGGGTTGACGTGGCATTATCCTTCGCTGGACATTCTGCAATTGGAATTCGTCCTGCCGGCCGGATGCTTCGCCACTGTCTTGGTGCGCGAGATTGTTGATCTGGTGCCGGTGGGGCAGACGGACAACCCATGCGTATTCTGATATCAAACGATGACGGTGCCACCGCACCCGGCCTTGCCGCGCTCTATGCTGCGCTGCAAGATTACGCCGAGTGCGTGGTGGTGGCCCCTGACCAGGACAAGAGCGGCGCCAGCAGTTCGCTGACGCTCGACCGTCCTTTGCACCCGCAGGTTCTGGCCAACGGCTTTATCAGCGTGAACGGTACCCCCACTGACTGCGTGCACCTGGCGATCAACAGCTTGTTGAGTCAGGAGCCAGATTTGGTGGTGTCGGGTATCAATCTGGGCGCCAACCTGGGCGATGACGTGCTGTATTCCGGTACCGTGGCGGCGGCCCTTGAAGGGCGCTTTCTGGGCCGCACTTCATTCGCCTTCTCCTTTGCCTCGCGGCAACTGGACAACCTCGCGACCGCAGCGTATTTCGCCCGCAAGCTGGTGGAGGCCCACGGTTCACTCGACCTGCCGCCACGCACGGTGCTCAACGTAAATATTCCCAACTTGCCGCTCGACCATATTCGCGGCATTCAACTGACGCGCCTGGGCCACCGTTCCCGCGCGGCCGCGCCACTGAAAGTGGTCGATCCGCGTGGCAAGGAAGGTTATTGGATCGCGGCCGCGGGCGATGCCGAGGATGGCGGCCCAGGCACGGACTTTCATGCGGTGATGCAAGGTTATGTTTCGATTACCCCGTTGCAGCTTGATCGCACCTTCAGTGATGCCTTCAGTAGTCTCGATGGCTGGCTCGAGGGGCTGCGTTGATGGCCCGTGAACAAGACGACCTGCTACGCCGTGGCATCGGGATGACCTCCCAGCGTACCCGCGAGCGTTTGATCCAGCGTCTGTACGAAGAGGGGCTGTCAAACGCCCAAGTGCTGGAAGTCATCCGGCGCACGCCGCGACATCTGTTTGTCGACGAAGCCCTGGCCCACCGCGCCTATGAAGACACCGCGTTGCCGATTGGCCACAACCAGACCATCTCGCAGCCCTATATGGTTGCGCGCATGAGCGAATTGCTGCTGGCGGCGGGGCCGCTGGACAAGGTGTTGGAGATCGGCACCGGTTCGGGTTACCAGACCGCCGTGCTGTCGCAACTGGTAGAGCGGGTGTTCTCGGTGGAGCGCATCAAGGTGCTGCAAGACCGCGCCAAGGAGCGCCTGGTCGAACTTAACCTGCGCAACGTGGTGTTCCGCTGGGGTGATGGCTGGGAAGGCTGGCCGGCGCTGGCGCCGTATAACGGCATTATCGTCACCGCCGTGGCCACCGATGTGCCGCAAGCGTTGCTCGATCAACTGGCGCCTGGCGGGCGTTTGGTTATCCCGGTGGGCGCCGGTGAAGTGCAACAATTAATGCTCATTGTGCGTGAAGACGAAGGCTTTTCCCGGCATGTGCTGGGCGCCGTGCGCTTTGTACCGTTGCTCAACGGTCCGCTGGCCTGATCATTTATTCGCAAACAGTGAATTCTGTGGGTGAGCATGTGTCTTACAGCCGGGCTTGTTGAGTCAGCGTGATTGGACGCCGGGATTAAACATGACGAATTTTTCGTATAAGTCCTGTGCCGGTAAAAATCCAATGCCCAGTTATACTTGCGTCACATTTCAAGCCTGATACAGGCATTCATGTTCAGCCACCATAAAGGGAGCGGCGGGTGAGTCTCACAGGTCTTGCGCAGCGTATGAGTAAAACGAGCTTTCAGCGACTGGTGCTTGGCCTTGTCTTGAGTTCCTTCTTGTTGGTGTTGGCGGGTTGTTCCAGTTCGCCCTCCAAAGGCGCGCGGGTTGTCGACCGAAATAACGCCGTGCCGCAAAAGCCGACAGTGACCACCGGGCAATATGTGGTGCGCAAGGGCGATACCATGTTCTCTATCGCCTTCCGCTACGGCTGGGATTACAAGGCGCTCGCAGCGCGTAACAATATTCCTGTGCCGTATACGATACATCCGGGCCAAACGATTCGTTTCGATGGCCGTACCGGTTCAACGCCTACGACAGTTGTGACAAATTCCGGATCCTCGCCGTCGTCCTCCAGCAAAACCACAATCATCACTCGGCCTGCAGGCACCGCCGCGTCTACGCCTGCGAGTAGGCCGGCAGCCGCGCCCTTGCCGCCTGCAGGGCCTGCGCCGACCGGTTGGGGCTGGCCTTCAAACGGGGTGCTGATTGGAAAATTCTCTTCAAACGGTAGTTTGAATAAAGGCATTGATATCGCCGGGGATTTGGGACAGCCTGTTTTAGCTGCGTCTGATGGGACAGTTGTGTACGCCGGGAGTGGTTTGCGGGGCTACGGTGAGCTGGTCATCATCAAACACAGCGACACCTACGTCAGTGCCTATGGTCATAACCGCAGGCTGTTGGTTCGGGAGGGGCAGCAGGTCAAAGTCGGACAGACAATTGCCGAAATGGGGTCAACGGGTACAGACCGGGTGAAACTGCACTTTGAGATTCGCCGCCAAGGGAAGCCTGTAGATCCGCTGCAATTCCTACCCCGTCGTTGATGTGTTGCACAGCCTGTTCCGTCACGTATAAGGAACAGGCTCCAGCGTTGCCAAGGATAAAGGCGCCGCTTGAGCTTGAGGTCGAACTCACCAAAGGACTATAACAATGGCTCTCAGTAAAGAAGCGCCGGAGTTTGACATCGACGATGAGGTTCTCCTTAGGGATGAATCCATCGATATGGAATCGATGTCGAATAATGAGGGGTCTGCATCACCCTCAGTTCGTACCAAATCCAAAAACTCCGCCGCGTTAAAGCAGCATAAATACATTGATTACACGCGTGCGCTCGACGCTACGCAGCTGTACCTCAATGAAATCGGTTTTTCCCCGCTGCTGACCCCCGAAGAAGAAGTCCATTTTGCGCGCTTGTCGCAAAAGGGTGATCCGGCTGGGCGCAAACGCATGATTGAAAGCAACCTGCGCCTGGTGGTGAAAATCGCCAGACGCTATGTCAATCGCGGCCTGTCGCTGTTGGACCTGATTGAAGAGGGTAACCTCGGCCTGATCAGGGCGGTTGAGAAGTTCGACCCTGAGCGCGGCTTTCGCTTTTCGACCTACGCCACCTGGTGGATTCGTCAAACCATCGAACGGGCGATCATGAATCAGACCCGCACGATCCGGTTGCCGATTCATGTGGTCAAGGAGCTTAACGTCTACCTGCGGGCGGCGCGCGAGCTCACGCAAAAACTCGATCATGAACCCTCGCCTGAAGAAATCGCCAACCTGTTGGAAAAACCGGTAGGCGAGGTCAAGCGCATGCTCGGCTTGAACGAGCGCGTGTCTTCGGTCGATGTTTCGTTGGGGCCGGATTCGGATAAAACCCTCCTGGACACCCTGACGGATGATCGTCCAACCGACCCTTGCGAGCTGTTGCAGGACGATGATCTTTCGCAAAGCATTGACCAGTGGCTTTCTGAGCTTACGGACAAGCAGCGTGAGGTGGTGATTCGCCGCTTCGGCCTGCGTGGCCACGAGAGCAGCACCCTTGAGGATGTGGGCCTGGAGATTGGCTTGACCCGTGAGCGGGTGCGGCAGATCCAGGTGGAAGGTCTCAAGCGCTTGCGCGAGATCCTCGAGAAGAATGGCCTGTCGAGCGAGTCGTTGTTCCAATAGGCTGCGCAGGACGAAATGTGGGAGCGGGCTTGCTCGCGAATACGGTGAATCAGTTGCCAGATGTGCTAACTGAAAAACCGTAATCGCGAGCAAGCCCGCTCCCACATTTTTTTGTGCCTGGCGTTAAGTGCGGGTAAAGTGCCGAAATCCAGGCATAAAAAAACCCCGCTTTTAAGGGCGGGGTTTTTTCGACTAAGTCAGTACAAGTTAGATAACTTGAACTTCTTCAGCTTGCATGCCTTTCTGACCGCGGGTAGCGATGAAAGAAACCTGTTGGCCTTCTTTCAGGCTTTTGAAGCCGTCGGATTGGATAGCTTTGAAGTGAACGAACAGGTCGTCACCGGATTGTGGAGTGATGAAGCCGAAGCCTTTTTCATCGTTGAACCACTTAACGGTACCAGTTTGGCGATTAGACATGGTGTAACTCCTTGAACAAAGTTAACTGCGACTCAGGAAAAGCCCTGGCCGAGACTGAGTGCAAAGAGCAGGAAAAATTCTTGGAGATGGTTGGATCGAAATTCAACATATCGTGTAGAGATTCTCAGTGACACAAGCAACACAGTGACGTCACCTTAACCGTTTTTACCGAACGTGCCAATGGTATTTCCGAAGGTTTCTCTATTTTCGTGCTCGGCGGTGGTATTTACAGTCACTGCACGCTGCACTATGAGCCCCGGCCCCGTTGGGTTCGGCCTATAGCCAAGGCTGCATTCGGCAAGAAAAGCCCCTCGCCCTTTGAACCCCGGAGCTGGCCCCGGTAAGATGCCCAACAGAATTTTTCCACCTCGCTATTCAGGACACCCGCCATGAGCATCAAATCGGACAAGTGGATTCGCCGCATGGCGCAAGAGCACGGCATGATCGAACCTTTCGTAGAGCGCCAGATTCGTGGTGAAGGCGCTGATCGGGTGATCTCCTACGGTGTGTCCAGCTATGGCTACGATGTGCGTTGCGCCGATGAATTCAAGGTGTTCACCAACATCAATTCGGCAACCGTCGATCCGAAAAACTTCGACGAAAAAAGCTTCGTCGACGTCAAGAGCGACGTGTGCATCATCCCGCCCAACTCATTCGCCCTGGCGCGCACCGTGGAGTTCTTCCGTATTCCGCGCGACGTGCTGACCATCTGCCTGGGTAAAAGCACCTACGCGCGCTGCGGCATCATCGTCAACGTGACACCGCTCGAGCCTGAGTGGGAAGGGCACGTCACCCTGGAGTTCTCCAACACCACCACGCTGCCGGCCAAGATCTATGCGAATGAGGGCGTGGCGCAGATGCTGTTCCTGCAATCCGACGAGGCCTGTGAAGTGTCCTATAAGGACCGCGGCGGCAAGTACCAGGGCCAGCGCGGCGTCACTCTCCCACGCGCTTGATAGAAAGGTCTGACACGCCAAGGGAATTAGTCTGCGGGAATCGACTCTATTGGGTGTACTGCCTCGGCGCGTGTGAAGCGCGCCGAGCCACGCTTGAGGAGTACTCTATGAAGATCAACCCGCGAATCAGCGCCGAACTTGCCCGGCTTGAACCTAACCAAATTGGTGTTCTGGCCTGGTCCCTGATGGCCGACCCCGCTTATGCGGGCGGTATCCCTGGCCAACCTGACGAAGATTACCCGCAGCCCTCCGAGCCCGGAGTGCCCACGCTTCCCGATGAGCCGCCACCCGCACCTGTTGCTTGATGGCTGCGCGCAAGGGCGTAGGGTCAGGCCATTAGCGGACTGGCCATACGTGCTGATCGCCGATCACAAAAATCTGCTGATCGTGGCTCTGCTCGACTGAATAGCCACCCGTAAACGCGCCAAACGCCGGCAGCAGGCTGACGCGCGTGCCGACTTGAAAGCACGGCAGGCGCAGGCTTTGCCGGCCCTTGCCACGCAAGCGGTACACCGGGTGCACATGCCCCGCCAGCACGTGGTGGCTGGCATGTGCGTGCGGTTCGTGTTGCAGGGCAAATGGGCCCATCAGCAGCGGCTCCGGCACCACTTCAATCCTCAAGTCCGCCGGTGGGTCACCCGCGCGTTTATCGTGATTGCCGCGAATCAAGGTCATCGGCACGTCGCGGTTGCGTTCGCGCCACGCCCTCAAGGCGCTCAGCGTGCCGCTGGCGTGGGAGCCCGGGCCGTGCAGGAAGTCACCGAGAAAAATCACCTGCGCGCACGCTAAGGCCGACAACATCCGGTCCAATCGCTGCAGGTTTTCGGTCGTGGTGCCTTGTGGCACCGGCTGCCCCAGGCTGCGATAGGCCGACGCCTTGCCAAAATGCGCGTCGGCGATCAACAGGCACTGGCGCGCTGGCCAGTACACTGCCTTATCTGCGAGTAACCAGAGTTCTTCACCTTCAAGCTCCAATGAGCAATGCATCAGCGCTTCCCGTTATCCGCGACTTTTTCCAGGTCCTTGACCATCCGCGCAATGCGCTCCGACAACTTTTCCGAACTCATGCTCTCACGCATCCGCTCAACCAACAGCGGGAAGGCCAGCGGCGTAGGCCGTTCGATCACGTGCAGGTCGAGCCTCAGCGTCGATAAATGACGCAGGGTGTCTTCCAGTCGATGAATGTCCAACTCGTCACGCAGGACTTCTTCGCCGGCCTGTGTGAGTAACAGGTTTTGCGGGTCATATTGCTTGAACACTTCAAAAAACAAACCGCTGGAAGCTTGCACCTGCCGCGTGCTTTTGGGCGCGCCGGGGTAACCTGCAAACACCAGCCCGGCGATGCGTGCGATTTCGCGAAAACGGCGCAGGGCCAGTTCACCGGCGTTCAGGCTGGCGGCAACGTCCAACAGCAAGTTCGCGGGGCTCAGCAGAGCCTCGTTCAACACCACAGGCCACTCCACCGGCGTGGCACTCAACAGTTCCAGCCCGTAATCATTTACCGCAATCGAAAAGGTCACCGGCTGTTGTTGGCTGACCCGCCATGCCAGCAGGCTGGCCAAGCCCAAATGCACTTGGCGCCCCGCGAAAGGGTACAGAAACAGGTGCCAGCCTTCGCGCGACTTGAGTGCCTCGGCCAGCAAATGCTCGCGCGTCGGCAGGCCGGACCAGCGCAGTTGGGTCTGCAGCAAAGGTTGCACCGCCTGCATCTCGGGGCCGTCGAAGCGCCCGTGCGCCGCGGCATCAAAGCGTTCAACCACGGCTTGCGCCAGCTCGTTGGAGAGCGGCATGCGCCCGCCATTCCAGCGCGGCACGGCGGCTTTTTTTGCAGTGCTGCGGCGCACGTAGGCGGTCATGTTTTCGACCCGCACCAACTCCAGCAAACGCCCGGCAAACAGGAACCCGTCGCCCGGCTTGAGCCGCGCGATAAAACCTTCTTCGACGCTGCCCAAGTTCTTGCCGCCGCCGCCCTTGCTCCAATATTTCAGATTAATACTGGCGTCGCTGACGATGGTGCCCACGCTCATGCGGTGGCGACGCGCCAAGCGGGCATCCGGCACCCGCCAGACGCCATGCTCGTCCGGCTCCACACGGCGGTAATCCGGGTAAGCCGTGAGCGACAGCCCGCCATGGCGCACAAACCCCAATGCCCACGCCCAATCCGCTTCAGTGAGGTCGCGATAAGCCCAGGCACCGCGCACCTCGGCCAACAGCGCATCCGGCGTAAAACCACCGCCCAAGGCCATGCTCACCACGTGTTGTACGAGTACATCCAAGGGCTTGTGCGGCGATTCGCGGGCTTCGATGCGCCGCTGGGCGATGGCATCCTGTGCGGCAGCGGCTTCCACCAGTTCCAGGCTGTGAGTCGGCACCAACGTCACCCGCGATGGCCGCCCCGGAGCATGCCCGGAACGCCCGGCGCGTTGCATCAGCCGCGCGACGCCCTTGGCCGAGCCGATCTGCAACACCCGCTCGACCGGTAAAAAGTCCACCCCAAGGTCCAGGCTCGAGGTACACACCACCGCCTTGAGCTGGCCGTCTTTCAGCGCGCGCTCCACCCAGTCGCGGGTCTCGCGCGACAGCGAGCCGTGGTGCAAGGCAATCAACCCGGCCCAATCCGGTCGCGCCTCGAGCAACGCCTGGTACCAGATTTCCGACTGCGCCCGGGTATTGGTGAACACCAGGCAACTGCTGCTGGAGTCCACTTCGGCCAGCACTTGCGGCAACATTTTCAAGCCAATATGCCCCGCCCAGGGAAAACGCTCGGTGGTGGGCGGCAGCAAGGTGTCGACCTGCAACCGCTTGGCGGTTTGCCCCTGCACATTGATCCCGTCGCCTTGTGGGATTAAAACTTCAAGCGCGTGGGCCTGATTACCCAGCGTCGCCGAAATCCCCCACACCATCAGTTCCGGGTGCCAGCGCCGCAAGCGCGCCAATGCCAGTTGCAACTGCACGCCGCGTTTATTGCCGATCAGTTCGTGCCATTCATCCACCACCACCATGCGCAGGTGCCCAAGGCTTGCCTCACTGTCGGCGCGCGCCAGCATCAACGTCAGGCTTTCCGGGGTGGTGACCAGCGCGGTCGGCTGGCGACGGGTTTGCCGGGCGCGCTCGCTGCTGCTGGTATCGCCCGTGCGCAGGCCCACGCTCCAGGGAATCTGCAGCGCCTGAAGCGGCGCTTCAAGGGCGCGCGCGGTGTCGGCGGCGAGCGCGCGCATCGGCGTGATCCATAGCACCGTCAGCGGCTCGGCAGGCGGTTTACGCTTGCCGACGGCGGGCGGCCGAGTGATGGCGAACCGGTTGAGCGCGGCAAACCATAACGCGTAGGTTTTTCCCGCGCCGGTGCTGGCATGCAGCAAACCGGACTGGCCCTGCTTAACCGCCGCCCACACGTCTTTTTGAAAGGCGAACGGCTTCCAGCCTTTGTCGGCAAACCAGGTTTTTGCAAAATCGAGGGGTTTTGCCATGCGGCAGCGGACGCTCTGGAGGCTCTAAGTCAAAGACCCTCCAGGCGAGGTAAAGGTTTACTTCAAATTGCCGCTCAGAAACTGTTGCAGGCGTTCGCTCTTCGGATTGCCCAGCACATCCTCGGGCGTGCCTTGCTCTTCCACCAGGCCTTGGTGCAGAAACAACACCTGATTGGAGACCTTGCGTGCAAAGCTCATTTCGTGGGTGACCATGATCATCGTGCGGCCTTCCTCGGCCAGTCCCTGGATCACCTTCAACACTTCACCGACCAGCTCCGGGTCGAGCGCCGAGGTCGGTTCGTCGAACAGCATCACCTCAGGCTCCATCGCCAAGGCGCGGGCGATGGCCACGCGTTGCTGCTGGCCACCGGAGAGGAACGCCGGGTATTGATCGGCCACGCGCGCCGGCAAGCCCACCTTGTCGAGGTAGTGCCGCGCGCGGTCCTCGGCGTCCTTCTTGCTACAGCCCAGCACCCGGCGCGGGGCCATGGTGATGTTTTCGAGCACGCTCATGTGGCTCCACAAGTTGAAATGCTGGAACACCATCGCCAGCCGCGTGCGCAGGCGTTGCAGCTCGGCGTCATCGGCCACGCGCATGCCCTCGCGGTCGCTGACCATGCGGATCTGTTGGCCGTCGAGGGTCATCGCGCCGTCGTTGGGGGTTTCCAAAAAGTTGATGCAGCGTAAAAAGGTGCTCTTGCCCGAGCCGCTGGCGCCGATCAGGCTGATCACGTCACCGGTCTTGGCCTTGAGCGAAACACCTTTAAGCACTGGGTTGTCGCCATAGCTTTTATGCAGGCCTTCAACGGTCAATTTGTACATGGGGCGTGCATCCTCAAGGCGAAAGTAGGTAGCCGCTGCGGTAGGCCTCTGAGCCTGCGACATGGCTGATGACCATCCCGGCTGTGGCCATGCGCCGTAGCGAGCGGGCGTAAAGCAGGCCGGCGTTTTTACACAGCACAGGCGTTACGCGGTCAGTAATGGGGTCGATGACTTCGGCAATCAGTTGCCCGGCTTCCAGGTATTCACCCGGCAGCGCGCTGAACACCAGCAAACCGCCAACCGGCGTGGTCACAGGCTCCACGCCCGCCAGCGGCGTGGCTGGGTAGGGCAGGTCGGGCAGTGGCGCCACGTCGCCTGCAATTGCGCCGAAGTGGGTCAAATAGTCGATGATCGCCTGGCAGTCGAGGCTGGCCAAACCGTGGTTGACGTCACCTTGGCCGCGCAGTTCGACCGTCACCGAAAAGCTGCCCATTGGAATCGGGAAGCGCTCGCCGAAGCGTTGCTGCAACTGCCACCACACCAAGGTGAAACATTCATCGAAGGATTGCCCGCCGGAATCGGTCGCCAGCAAGTTCGCTTCCGAGCCGATATACCTCGCCAGCGGTTCCACCTGCGGCCAGGCCTCGGGCGTGGTGTACAGGTGCGCCACGGCTTCGAAGTCGCAATGCAGGTCGAGCACCATGTCGGCATCGCAGGCCAGGCGTTGCAGCACCAGCCGTTGCGATTGCAATTGGGTCTCGGCGGTTTGCTCGGCCAGCGCGCAGAACAGTGCGGCGCGAATCATCTGCGCGTTGTATTGCGGGTCATCCCCCAGCAGGTCTTCGACGCGGTTGCCGACGTCTTCACTGAGGTCGACAAACAGCCGGTTGAAGTTCTGCCCGCTCTCCAGCTCGTAGCGGCCCAATGGAATGTCCATCAGTACCTGTTCCAGGCCGACCGGATTGGCGACCGGCACCAGCACGATTTCGCTGCGCAAACGCCCGGCGGCCGCCAGTTGCGCCAGGCGCGCCTTGAGGTGCCAGGCCACCAGCATGCCCGGCAGTTCGTCGGCATGCAGTGAGGCCTGGATGTAGACCTTGCCGTCGCTGTGTTCCGGGCCGAAGTGGAAGCTGTGAATTTGCCGCGCCGTGCCTGGCACCGGCGCGATCAGTGGGTGAACCTGATGACGCATAGGTGCTCCTTAGTGGTTCGGCCCGAGAAATGCCAGCCAACGGCGTTCCGCCAGGCGAAACAAGCCAACCAGCGCAAACGTCACGGTCAGGTAGATCAGCGCAGCGATACCGAACGATTGAAAGGTCATGTAGGTGGCCGAGTTGGCGTCCCGGGCCACTTTGAGAATGTCGGGCACCGTCGCGGTAAACGCCACCGTGGTCGAGTGCAGCATCAGGATCACTTCATTGCTGTAATACGGCAACGAACGGCGCAGCGCCGACGGCATGATCACATAGGCATACAGCTTCCAGCCGCTTAAGCCGTAGGCCTTGGCGGCTTCGACTTCGCCATGCGCCATGCTGCGGATCGCGCCGGCGAAAATTTCGGTGGTGTAGGCGCAGGTGTTCAGCGCAAACGCGAGGATGGTGCAGTTCATCGCATCGCGAAAAAACGCATCCAGCAACGGCTGCGCGCGCACCGCGGCAATGCTGTAAATGCCGGTGTAGCAGATCAGCAATTGGATATACAGCGGCGTGCCGCGAAACAGGTAGGTGTAGAACTGCACCGGCCAGCGCACGTAGCGTTTGCGCGACACGCGCGCGATGGACAGCGGGATCGACACCAAAAAACCGATGACGAGCGAGGCGCTGAGCAGCCACATCGTCATCGCCAGCCCGGTAATGTGTTGGCCGTCGCTATAAAGGAAGGGCCGCCAGTATTGCTGCAGGAGTTCGATCATCGCACGGCCTCCCTGGACCCGGCGGAGTAGCGCCGTTCAAGCCGGCGCAGCACAAAGTTCGAGGCGCTGGTGATCAGCAGGTAGATAAACGCCGCGATCACCAAAAAATAGAACAGTTGATAGGTGCTCTTGCCGGCGTCCTGCGCCGCCTTGACCAAGTCGGCCAGGCCGATGATCGACACCAGCGCCGTGGCCTTGAGCATCACCATCCAGTTGTTGCCGATGCCCGGCAAGGCAAAGCGCATCATCTGCGGGAAGGTCACGTAGCGAAACCGCTGCCCGCGCTTGAGGCCATAGGCGGTCGCCGCTTCCAGTTGGCCACGCGGCACGGCGAGGATCGCGCCGCGAAAAGTCTCGGTGAAGTAAGCACCGTAGATAAAGCCCAGGGTGATGACGCCTGCGCTGAATGGGTCGATCTCGATGTAATCCCATTCCATAAAGTCGGTAAAACCGGTCAGCCAGATTTGCAGGCTGTAAAAAATCAGCAGCATCAGCACCAGGTCGGGCACGCCGCGAATCAAGGTGGTGTAGAGCTGGGCGGGGATGCGGATCAGTCTTACGCGAGACAATTTGGCGCTGGCGCCAAGCAGGCCCAGCAACACACTGACGGCCAGCGAGGCGACCGACAATTTGATGGTCATCCACGTACCTTGCAGCAACAGTGGGCCGAACCCCTTCAAACTGAAGGCACTCAGCCCCAGGGTTTGCAAAAGATCTTCAAACATGAATTCAGGACCTATGGCGACAAAAAAGCGCCCACCTGAAAAAGATGGGCGCCAGGGTGTTATTTACCGCTGTACAGGTTCAGATCGCCGAAGTGTTTCTTCTGGATGGTGGCGTAGGTGCCATCATCGTGTAACGCTTTGATACCTTTATCGAGCAAGGCCTTGAGGTCTTTGTTACCTTTTTTGATACCGATCGCAGTTTTCGACGGCAGCAATGGGTCATCAATTGCCGCACTGACTTCGTAGCCAGCGCCTGCCGGGGACTTCAAGAAGCCCAGTTCAGCTTGCAGCATGTCCTGCACCGAAGCGTCCAAACGGCCGGAAGTCAGGTCGGCATACACCTGGTCCTGGTTGGCGTAGGCCTTGGTGGTCACACCGGCTTTGTCGAGCACGGCCTTGGCGTAGGCTTCTTGAATAGTGCCTTGCTCATAGCCGACCGATTTGCCTTTGAGGGACTCAGGCGTTGAATAGCCAGCGCCTTTTTTGAACACCAGGGAAGTCGGGCCGGAGAACAGCTCGTTGGAGAAGTCGATCGCCTTTTCACGGGCTGCGGTCACGGTCATGGAGGAAATCACGCCGTCAAACTTGTTGGCATTGAGGCCAGGAATCATGCCGTCGAAGTCACTTTCGACCCATTTGCACTTGACCTTCAGCTCGGCGCAGATCGCATTGCCCAAGTCGATATCGAAGCCCACAAGGCTGCCGTCAGCCGCCTTGGATTCGAACGGCGCGTAGGAAGGGTCGACACCAAAACGCAATTCCTTGTATTCCTTGGCTGTCGCAACACCAGCAGCCATGCACAGAGCCAGTGCAGAAAGGGTCAGCAATGCTTTTTTCATTATGTAATCCCTTGAAACCAAGATAAGCGCTTGTGGCGCGTTTAGGACTGTTACTGAACGCTGTCAGACGGATCACAAGTAGCAATTTCTGCACCATAGTTCCGAATGTCGCTGCGAATTAGCGTTTTAAAAGGTGGGATAAGGCCGTTATGAGTGTAGGAAATGCCCGAAAGTGGGCGTCGAAAATTGAGCGCACTGTTTTGGAACATGCGCAGATCAGAATGTGGGAGGGGGCTTGTCCCGATGGCGGTGGGTCAGTCAATTCATGTATCAACTGTAAAACTGCTATCGGGAGCAAGCCCCCTCCCACAAAAAGCAAAAAAA
>NZ_LKBR01000029.1:0-57397 GCF_002723595.1 Pseudomonas sp. ICMP 460 | reverse complement strand
GGCGGCGTGCTGGGTAATGGTGTCGCAACCGGGCTGCCAGAGGATGGAAGAGGTTTCTTTGCCGCCCAACTCCACCGGGAGGAAGTGGCGTAATGTGCCGTGGTGTTCATACGGCTCGCCGCTGAGGTTGGTGATGCCCGCTACGAACACCGAGAGGCCGACAGGCACGTTTACGAAGGTTAAGGCGGCGCCAGTCGCGTAGACCGGGGTTTTTGTGTTCATCCATGTGCCGGGCACGCTGGGCACCGGGTCGTTGTGGTTGACCATGCGGTAATGCACCAGGTTGGCGGCCGCTTTTACGAAGGTGGCATCAGCCGCTCTTGGGGCGCCGTAGGTGTAGAGCGTGATGTCGTAGTCAAAATCCTCTCTGCGGCGTAGCATTTCCGAGAGCAGCAAGGTAATGGCACCGCCCAGGCTGTGACCGCAGATGATCAGCTTTTGGCCGGTGTAGAACTTCTCGAGATACTGGGTCGTGAGTTCGTAGACTTTGAGTGCAGCCTCGTAGAATCCTCGGTGGACGTTGCCCACACCTTCCACAAAGGGTACTTGGAGTGCATCGGCATCACGCAGGGCGTCCGCGATTATTTCATTGGTGCCGCGTACGGAAATTAGAACCAACTCATCGTTGTGCGTGATGAATGCTTGAGTGTCGGTGTTATCAATTTGGTCTCGATCATCCAGAAAGTGAATGCTGGCCGGGTGCTCCTGTTTTTCTTCTAAATCCGGGCTGTTCGCTGGGTACAGATCAGGGTCAAACGGTACGATTTCCAGACGTTTGGAATACGGCACGTCTTCGTATAGCGGGTAGTACGCGGTGGTTTGGGAGGGGTCCACTGTCCAGATTTCATCGAATTTGGCCAACGCATCACCGAACCAGTTACCCATGCCTGGTTTGCTCGGGAAACTAACATTCTTGTCTCTGATGGGTGGCTTGTCGGGCTCCTGCCCAAACGGGTGGTAGCTCAAGGTGGCCATAATGGCGAGCTGATACAGGTTCAGCGCACAGAACTGCGGGTCTGTAGACAGCATCGGACACAGGGCCCGTAAAGGGCGAACCTCCAACACGCTGTGTTTATTCGCGAGCAGGCAGACCCCGCGTTTTCCATGCTCGCCCATCAGTGAAGCCCAGCGCCGCATGGCCGGGTATTGGCACTCGACTTCAGGCGGCAAATGCGCAACATGATCGACGAAATGACGAACTTCGACCTGGAAGAAAAAGTCTGCACACGCTTGTGCGGGGTTTGTTGAAGTGCGCGAGCCGTCTTTATGAAGGTGGTGGGTTTGCTCGGCGCGAACTTGCAGTTCGGTGATTGGGAGTGGGTAGTGTTTGCGCCGCTGTAGATCCTCGTAGGGGCGGGCTGTGCCAGTATATTTATGTGCAAGAATTAAGGTGATGGGGCCCGCAAAATGGTCGTTTACTTTGCCCGCGCCACTGCTGTCGAGCCTGGCTTCGTATACATAACCTTCTGTATCAATAACTGTGTAGGCAAGTCCTGCATATGGCTGTCCCTCACCGTTTTCATCAACTAACTGAAAGCTGGTCCATTTGCCTCGAATAGGGCATGTTAGCATACGGCTATTTAACGGGTGCTTTAGCTCATCATCCAACTTGCTCATTGAAGCTTCCTTATTCTGTGCAGCTTGGATAAATAGTGCAACTACGCCCATCCGGCATTTTAAAGCTGCTGAAGTCCTTATAATTGCCACGGCAGTAACCGCGTTGATCTTCGGGGCCTTCGCCCCTGCAACGTTTCCAACCGTTGGGGACTTTGAACCATGTATCACCCCAGCCTGGCCTTTCCTCTTCAGCCAACTTGATCTTCAGCGTTACGGTTTTACCCGGTAGTTGATCCAAGGTGTAAGCCCCTACAGGACGCCCTTTAGTCACCACGCCCTGATCATCAATTTTTTTACAGTCGAGCCCCTTCGAAAGGCGGCGCTTTGGCCCTTGCGTGCGGAACAGCCATTGACACTGGCCATTTATCGCGCCCTGTCCGGTAGAGTCAAAAGCCCCTTTATACTGCTCCTCCAGTTGCTCCCTGATAATAATCATCGCTGAATCTGCGCCGAAGTCGCCACGCGCTTTTCCATAAGCGCCATAAACTTTAAGTTCAACGCGATAGATGACTAATGGGCAACCTTCAACGGTGCGATAGATAGGGATTTCCAAGTCACGCTTGTAGCGTTCTTTATAATCCAGGTGCCATCTTTGGTTGTAACCTATGTGAGGCTTTTTAACCGTGCATGTTTCTCCCTTGGCAGGTGCGTACCTGGCGACTGCCTCGTAAGTGAAGTCAGGAGGAAAGTCAGCCATGAAGGTGAAACTTTCCGACTTCCCGATAGCACAGCCTGTTGTCAGAACTACGCTGGCCCCCAACACAAGCGTTTTAAACATAGGCGTCATAGCGAGGCCTTAAGTTGCACGGACCTATCGCCGTAGGCAATGCGGTACATTTGCTCATTAACATTCGCCTGTTCCTTGTCGACCCTGGAGTAGCCGAACTCACGCGCCTATGAGCGTGCGGAGGCTAAAACTCAGGTTAAACAAGATACAAAACGAAAATATGCAGGAAACTTCCTATATCTAAGTGGAATTTTCTCTGATTCAGGGCGGGAGCACTTAATCGTCAGGGTTTCCCTCATCAACCACGGCCAAATTCTGCTCCTAAAACCTTTTTTGCCTCTGCCAAGCCGCCCCAGCTTTACCTGTTGCGCGCGCAAGGCAAGATTTTACGGCCAGGTTATCTCTCGGTAAGCCATAATCGCACGCATGACTTTTGACTCGCCTCTAGCCGCCTACCAACACGCCATCGCCCAGCAAGGCTTCGTCACCGACGCGGCCCAGCACCGGGCGGTGCAAGCCCTGCAAAGCTGTCACGAGGCCTTGCACCAAGGCCTTTCGCCAGCCGGCGTTTACCTGTGGGGGCCGGTGGGGCGCGGTAAAACCTGGTTGATGGACCAGTTTTATCAAAGCCTGCGCGTGCCTGCGCGGCGTCAGCATTTTCATCATTTTATGGGCTGGGTGCATCAGCGTTCGTTTCAGCTCAGCGGCATCCAGGACCCGTTGCAGGTCTTGGCGCGTGAACTCAGCCAGGCAGTGCGTGTGCTGTGTTTCGATGAGCTGTTTGTCAGTGATATTGGCGATGCGATTATTCTGGGGCGCTTGTTTCAAGTGATGTTCGAGGAGGGCGTGGTGGTGGTCTGCACCTCGAATCAGCCTCCCGATCAGTTGTATGCCGGCGGTTTCAATCGCGAGCGTTTTCTGCCGGGCATTCAGGCGATCAGGCAGCATATGCAGGTGGTGGCGGTCGACGGCGATGAAGATCATCGTTTGCACCCTGGCGCGGCCGTGCAGCGCTATTGGGTGCGGCAGCCGGATGCGCTTGGTGCGGTTTTCAACGCACTAAGCGCAGGGCAGCCGGCCAGTCGCGGCCCGGTCAGTGTCGGCTTTCGCTCGGTTGTGGCGGTGCAGTCCAGCGATACGCTGCTTTGGTGTCGTTATGCCGACCTGTGCGAGCAGCCGCTGGCGGCCATGGACTTCATGCTGCTGTGCGATCGCTTCAAGGCGATTCTGCTTGGCGAGGTGCCCAGCCTGAGTGCGCAACAGCGCCCGGGCCGGATCGCACGGGGCACCGAAGACGCCGCACAGCGCGTGGTGGCCGGGGATCGCGAGTTGCCGCAGTTGTCGGTACACGATGACAGTGTGCGGCGTTTCATTGCGCTGGTGGACGAGTGCTATGACCGCAAGGTGCCGTTGTTCATTGAGGCCCGAGTGCCGCTGGAAGGTCTCTACACCGAAGGCTACCTGGAGTTTGCATTCCGGCGCACGCTGAGCCGCTTGCAAGAGATGCAACTGCAACGCTTCGGGACGTAGGAAAAACCGTCGTACACGCCGAATGTCGGCGCTGGATACGCACACTCTTAGTCCTTTCAGTCGGGCATTTGTGTTTAATCTCCTTCATCCGGCGCCGGCTGCAGGCTTACAATCGTGTGCCTCAAAGGGAACCGATTCCCTTGTTGTGGTTATTGAGGAAGGCAATGGATACCCCGGATATTCTGGTGCTGCAAGCCAGCTACACCAACCCCGTGCACGCCGAGGCCATCGGCCTGGTGCTCAACCAATACGCTAAACACCCAATGGGCGGCGGTCATCCTTTGACCGCCGACCTTTTGCAGCAACTGCCGGCGGAGCTGGCCAAGCGCGCGCATGCGTTCAGCGTGCTTGCGTTTGTCGGCGGCGAGCCGGCAGGGCTGATCAATTGCTTTGAAGGGTTCTCGACGTTCGCTTGCCGCCCGTTGATCAACGTTCACGACGTGGCGGTGGTGAATCAGTTTCGTGGCCTGGGGTTGAGTCAAAAGATGTTGCAGAAGGTTGAGGAAATCGCCCGTCAGCGAGGTTGCTGCAAGATCACGCTGGAGGTGCTTGAGGGCAATGATGTGGCACAGTCAGCGTATCGCAAGTTCGGTTTTGATCAGTCGACCTTTGATCCGGCCCATGGGCGTATGCTGTCCTGGAGTAAACCGCTTTAATAAATAAAGCGCAAAAAAAGGCGCCACTTAAGGCGCCAAGTTAACTGTTTACCAATGGAGCGGAATGGCAAAGGGTGATGCGGGTTAACTAACGATTAAATCAGCTGGCAGGCTGTTGTTCTGCACTGGGTTGTTCGACAGTGTTCGGCTTAACAGTCTTGCCATCGGCAAGCGCCGTTGGATCAGTCGTGCCGTGAGTCTTTTGCTGCATGAAGGCGAAGTTGTTGTAAAACTCCTTGGAGCGCTCTGAACCGCCCTCTGCAAAGGCGGCGGCAGAGGTCAGCGTCATCAAGGTAGCAAGCATCAACGTCGAGAGTTTCATTGAGGTATTCCCATTAAGTGTGATCGGTATCCGCCTCGTCCTTGATCAGATTCATGGGGCGAGTCTGGCGGCACCTTGTTAAGTGGGAGTTAACGCAAAGGGGCCTTGAGGTTAACAATATTGTTAACCTCAAGGCGGCTAATTAAAGCCTCCAGTCCAGCGCAAGTGTCACGGAGCGCGGGTCACCCCAATACACGCCGTTATAAAAGCCAACGCGCTCGTAATATTTTTTATCAAATAGATTATTGACGTTAACCGAAGCCGAAACATGCTCGTCGAACTGGTAGCGTGACATCAGGTTGACCACGGCGTAGGCCTGCTGGGCGATTTTGGCGCGGGTGGTGATCAGGTTTCCCTTGTCGTCCCGCGCGCCGGTCGGCCGATTGCTGAAATCATAGACATCGCTCTGCCAGTTCACCGCGCCGCCCACGGTCAGCTTGCGCCAAACGCCTGGCAGCCGGTAAGCGCTGGAGACCTTCAGCAGGTTGAGCGGCTGTTGGGTATTGTTGCGTTTGCCCGAGCCGTACACCGAGTGGGTGTAGGTGTAGCCGGCGGTCAGGTTCCAATCGGGCATCACTTCACCGGCGACCTCCAGTTCGAACCCCTTGACCTTGTTACCTTTACCTCCGGATGTGTAGTACTCCTCACGCGTGACAGGGTTCGGCGGCACCGAATCGTCCAGTTCGGCGACGTTGTCCTGGGTGCTCCAGAAGTACGCCGCCGCAAGGTTCAGGCGCTCGTTCAGCACGCTGCCCTTGAGGCCGACCTCGTAGTTACTGCCCACCACCGGCTCAAGGTATTTCTTGTCGACATCGCGCGCGCTTTGCGGCTTGAAAATATCGGTGTAGCTCGCGTAAACCGTGTACTCCGGCGTGATGTCGTAGAGCAGCCCGGCGTAAGGCGTCCACATATCGTTGTGCACCTGGCGGGTTTTGTCGGACGCGGTCAATTGGTCGTTGGCATCATATTCGGGGGTTGCACTTTGCAGTTCCCAACTGCCGTAGCGGCTGCCGAGCACGGCGTGCAAACGGTCCGTCAGGCTCAGGCGTGTGGCCAGGTAGCCGGCTTTCTGTTTTTTGCTGCTGTGTTCGCCCTTCAGGCCCGTGACGGTGTCGGGGAATTTGCCGATCCCGCCCATGTATTTCCAGTCTTCAATGTTGCTGTATCCGTCAGGTGATGGGTCTCTGCGCAGGAAGGGTGAAGCATCGCGTTGCGCGGCTTCGCCATACCCCATCATCATTGCGTGTTCGCGGCCGAGCAGCGAATAGCTGCCAGCGAGGTTGAGGTCTATGGCCTCCATTCTCGAGGTGCCGAGCATATGGCTGGACCATCCTTGCATGCCGCTGCGATCCGCGTTGGGGAAGCCCGCGCCGCCGTAATACACCTTGCCGTCGGTGTCACTTCGCCGATGGGTATAGGCCGCCTTGAGGTGCCAGTCGCCAGCGATTCGATGGTCCAGCGTGGCGAACGCGGTCTTGTCGGTCAGCGGCCAGGAACTCCAATCTGCCGCCATGTTGGTTGCGCGCGACAGGCCGGCCTTGCCACCCTCGCTGTTCCAGTAAGGCACGGTGCCCCACGTGGTGCCTTGTACTTGCTTGTTCTGGTAGTCAAAGCCTGCCGCCAGCACGGTATCGTCGGAAATGTCGCCTTCCAGAATCCCGTAGCCGACCGACCGCTGCAGCGCGTAGTTATCACGGTATGACTTGCTGTCGCGGTAGGCCAGCACCGTGCGTGCGCGCAACCTGCCGTCAAATGCCAGCGGGCCGCCCACGTCTACGTAGCTGTAGTAATTGTCATGGCTGCCGGCACTCACCGAGGTGCTTGCCTGCCACTGCGCAGTGGGGCGCTTGCGCACCATGTTTACCGTGGCCGAGGGGTCGCCTGCGCCGGTGGTCAGGCCCGTGGCGCCGCGTACAACCTCAATGTGGTCGTAGATGATGGTGTCGGCGTCCGACTTCATGTAGCCGAAGGTATTGAGCATGCCGTCAATCTGGTAATTGCTGATGCCGTAACCCCGCGAGGAATAGGCGGCGCGGTCGGAGTCATAGTGTTGCACGTTGACCCCGGTGGTCTGGCGCAGCACTTCGGTCAGCGTATTGAGGTTGAAGTCGTCCATGTGCTGACGGGTGATGACCGAGATCGATTGCGGGGTTTCCTTGATCGACAGGTTCAGCTTGGTCGCGGTATTCATCGAACCGGTGGTGTAGGCCCCGGTGTGCTCGGTATTCGCGCCCAGGCCTTCGGCAGTGATGCGCGTGCTGCCCAATTGCAGGGCGTTGGTCGGGGTGTGTTCGGGGTCGGTTTCAGCCAGCAACTCAGGGCTCAGTGTTACGCTGAACAGGCCAAGGGTGAAGGTCATGGAACGGGTAAAAGGCGCAAACATCGGGGCAAGCTCCTTGTCGTCTTTGAGGCCACCCCGGAAAGGGAAGGCCATGGATCAAAGACGAAAGGAGTGGGGCGACTTTAGGTCTAAACGAGAATTGTTGTTATCTGTATGTTTCAGAGCCGTGACTACTTGGCGACTACTTGGCGACTACCTCGGCGCTGTCTGGCTTCTTCGGCTTGATCAGGCTGAAGTCAATCAAGCCCTTTTTCTGGGCTATATACGGATCGCCAATGATCAGCGGGCGCGGCTTGAAGCTGTCGTTGACCAGGCTTTTGCTGCGGTCCCATTCATCGAAACTCAGCCCGGCAAGATCCGCCCAGGTGTGAATCAGTTGCGCGCTGCTAAAAGGCCGCTGCAGGTCGCTGGCGAAGCTCCAGTCGTGTGTTTCACGCCATTTCGGTGAGGCATAGGCCATGAACGGGATGGTGTACATCGGCGCCGTTGGCTTGCCCTCGTTGCGCCCAAGGGTGTTGTGGCCTGGCGAGTCGAACACGTCTTCGCCGTGGTCCGAGAGGTAGAGCAAAAAGCCATTCGGGTCGGTTTTGGCGTAGTCCTTGATCAGGCTGGAGACCACGAAGTCGTTGTACCGCACCGCGTTGTCGTAGCTGTTGTAGGTGGCCAGTTGCTCGTCACTCACGCCAGCCGGTACGCCCTGGCGATCGGTGAACGTGTCAAAGGTCGGCGGGTAGCGGTACTGGTAGCTCATGTGGGTGCCGAGCAGGTGCACCACGATGAACTTGCGCTCGGTGGGGTCGGCCAGTGCCTTGGCGAAAGGCGCCAGCACGTCACCGTCGTATTGGCGAGCGTTCTGGTTGCGGTTGTTATTGAGGTACACCTGCTCGTCGGCCTGTTCGGAAAAGGTCGTGAGCATGGTGTTGCGCTTGGTCATGGTCTGCTGGTTGGTGATCCAGTAGGTTTTATAGCCGGCCTGCTTCATCACGCTGACAATCGACGGCGTTTTCAGGTAAAGGTCCGGGTTTTCTTCGTCGGCGAAGGTCAGTACCTGTTGCAGCGCTTCAATGGTGTAGGGGCGCGGGGTAATGACATTATTGAACACCGCCAGTTGGTCGCGCAGCTTGTCCAGTTCCGGCGTGGTGTCGCGCGGGTAACCGTAAAGGCTCATGCGCTGGCGGTTGGTGGATTCGCCGATCACCAGCACCAGGGTCGACGGCTGGCCGGCCATGCTGTCCTTGAGGTTCTTCAAGGGCGCAATCTGGCTGGCGCTGGTGAGCATGCCTTGCATGCTGTTGAGCTGCTCGGTGTAGCGGCGATAGGCGACGATCATCTGCCAGGGCACTGCGGGCTCTACACGTGATTCAAAACCGTCGATCGCGAGTGCCATGGTCGGGTTGGTCGCAATCTGTTTCACCAACGGGTAACCGACCACCGCCAAAACGATCGCGGTGGCGGCCAAAATCGACTGGCCGCGCGGCAGGTACACCGGGCGCAGGCGGCTCCACAGCCAAACAGCCAAAGCGGTATGGGCGATGAACGCCAGCACAATCCACCACGCGAAGTATTGGGTCGCGTATTCGCCGGCTTCAGAGATGTTCGACTCGAACATGATGAAGATGACGCTCTGCGAAAACTCCTGCTGGTAGATGAAAAAATAGCCCAGGCTGGCCATCGAGCAGGCCCACAGTACCACGCCGATCAAGGCGGCGAGCAAGCGTGTACGGCGCGGGAACAGCAGCATCGGCGCCAACCACAGCGCACTCAGGAAGAAGGCTTGGCGAAAGCCACTGAAGCCGGACGTGCCGGTCAGTTGGATGAGTAATTGGGTAATACCCGAGAAATACCAGAAAAACATGAACAGCCAGCCAAGGCCTGCCCAGTCAAAACCTTTCGCAGACTTGGTGCTGCGTTTGAACATCGCCATCCAGTGCTCCAACCCGATCATTTTGCAGTTGACGCGCAACAGCGCACGCAACAGAGGCCACCCATGCATGGGGTAGCCTTTGAGGGCGGGAGTATCGGGAGGTAGATGTGAAAACTTTGTGAGATTTTCGTGTGGGTTATCTTACACAGTGCTCAAACGCCGGTTTCAGCACAGCGCAGGGTGTGCGCCTGAAGGCTGATCCAGCTGGGCCTGGAGGTGTGAGCGCAGGCGCAGGACCTCTTGCTGAAGCTGATCGCGCTGGTCTTTCAACTGGCGCAATTCATCGCGACGGACGGTAACGTAAAGCGTCTGTGGCGGGCGTGTCATGGGTGCTGTGCTCATTGCTTACCTCGCAAATAGCCGGTAAATCGCGGTGCCGAAACGCTTTAGTCGAGGTTTTCGGCAACAGTCGAGGCAATTCTGAATTCTTTTTTGAGCCAATGGAACTTTTTTATTTTTGATTGTCGCTGTGACTTTTTGCAGGGTGTTGCTGAAACGTTCGACTTTTTTGTCATGAAACTCCACGGATCCGCTCTGGACTAACCCTCATTAGCCTCATTGCGCTATAAACTATGTCACACATTTATTACGTAGTTAGGAGCATCAGCACATGCAACTGGGGATTATCGGACTAGGCCGCATGGGCGGTAACATCGCACGGCGCCTGATGCTCAATGGGCATACCACCGTTGTATATGACCGTAACGAAGCATTCGTCAAAGGCTTGAGCGAAGAGGGCGCCACCGGCGTCGCCGACCTTGAGGCTCTGGTAGCCGGGCTGCAAAAGCCGCGCGCGGTATGGGTGATGCTGCCGGCCGGCGCACCCACCGAAGACACCATCAATACCTTGAGTGAGCTGCTTGAAGACGGTGACGTGATCATCGACGGCGGCAACAGCATGTATAAAGATGACATACGCCGCGCCAAAGCCCTGTCGGAAAAAGGCCTGCACTACGTCGACGTCGGCACGTCCGGCGGCGTCTGGGGCCTGGAACGTGGCTATTGCATGATGATCGGTGGTGACGTCGAAACCGTGCAGCGCCTCGACCCGATCTTCGCCAGCCTGGCCCCTGGCCTGGGCAACATCCCGCGCACCAAGGACCGTTCTGCCAGCGCTGATACCCGCGCCGAGCACGGCTATATTCACGCCGGCCCAGCGGGTTCCGGGCACTTCGTGAAGATGATCCACAACGGCATCGAGTACGGCATGATGCAGGCCTTCGCTGAAGGCTTCGACATTCTCAAGACCAAAAACTCGGAAAACCTGCCGGAGCACGAGCGCTTCGACCTGAACGTCGCCGACATCGCCGAAGTCTGGCGCCGTGGCAGCGTGGTCTCGTCGTGGTTGCTCGACCTGACCGCCGACGCCCTGGCCACCGACCCGAAACTCGACGGTTACTCCGGCTCCGTGGCTGACAGTGGCGAAGGCCGCTGGACCATCGAAGCCGCCATGGAGCAGGCAGTGCCGGTTCCGGTGCTGTCGACGTCGTTGTTTGCACGCTTCCGTTCCCGTCAGCAAAGCACCTACGGTGACAAAATGCTGTCTGCCATGCGCTTCGGCTTTGGCGGCCACGTGGAGACTTCCAAAAAATGACCGCTAACGGCAAGAAACCCAAGGCCGAAACCGCACCGCCGACCACGTTGTTCCTGTTTGGCGCGCATGGCGACCTGGTCAAGCGCCTGCTGATGCCGGCGCTTTACAACCTGCGTCGCGACGGGCTGCTGGGCGACGGCCTACGCATTGTCGGCGTGGATCACAACGCCATCAGTGACGCCGATTTCGCCAAGAAGCTCGAAGACTTTATTCGCACCGAAGCCGCTAGCAAGGTCAAGGGCAATGGCGAAGACGCACTCGACCCGGCGCTGTGGGCGCAGTTGGCCAAAGGTATCAGTTACGTCGAGGGCGACTTTCTCGACGACAGCACCTACGCCGACATCGGCAAGAAGATCGCCGACAGCGGCACCGGCAACGCGGTGTTCTACCTGGCCACTGCACCGCGCTTCTTCAGTGAAGTGGTGCAGCGCCTCGGCAGCGCAGGTTTGCTGAATGAAACCGATGAAGCGTTCCGCCGCGTGGTGATCGAAAAGCCGTTTGGTTCGGACCTCGCCACCGCCGAGGCGTTGAACGCCAGTTTGCTCAACGTCATGAGCGAGAAACAGATCTATCGCATCGACCATTACCTGGGCAAGGAAACGGTACAGAACATCCTGATCAGCCGTTTCTCCAACGTGCTGTTCGAAGCATTCTGGAACAACCATTACATCGATCACGTGCAAATCACGGCGGCAGAAACCGTCGGCGTCGAGACCCGCGGTAATTTCTTCGAAAAAACCGGCACGCTGCGCGACATGGTGCCCAATCACTTGTTCCAGTTGCTCGCGATGGTGGCCATGGAGCCGCCGGCGGCGTTTGGCGCCGATGCGGTGCGTGGTGAAAAGGCCAAGGTGGTCGGCGCAATCCGCCCCTGGTCGCTGGAAGATGCGCGCGCCAACTCGGTACGTGGCCAATACACCTCTGGCGAAATTGGCGGCAAGCAGCTTCCCGGTTACCGTGAAGAGGCGAATGTAGCGCCTGACAGCAGCACCGAAACCTTCGTCGCCCTCAAGGTGATGATCGACAACTGGCGCTGGGTCGGCGTGCCGTTCTATTTGCGCACCGGCAAACGCATGAGCATTCGCGACACTGAAATCGTGATCTGCTTCAAGCACGCACCGTACGCGCAGTTCCGCGATACCGACGTGGATGAACTCAAGCCGACCTATCTGAAAATCCAGATCCAGCCGAATGAAGGCATGTGGTTCGACCTGTTGGCGAAAAAGCCTGGGCCAACCCTGGAAATGGCGAATATCGAGCTGGGTTTCGACTACAAGGATTTCTTCGAGATGCAGCCGTCGACGGGTTACGAAACCCTGATCTACGATTGCATGACCGGCGATCAGACCCTGTTTCAACGTGCCGACAACATCGAAAATGGCTGGCGTGCGGTGCAGCCGTTCCTTGATGCCTGGCAGCAGGATGACGGCATTCAAGCCTACAAAGCCGGTGAAGATGGCCCGGCCGCTGCCGATGCCTTGCTCGCCCGCGATGGTCGCACGTGGCATAGCCTCGGATGAGTGACGTTCCGGTGCATCCCATCCAGTTTGTATTAAGTGACATGGACGGCACGCTGTTAGGTCCCGATCACCTGCCAAGCCAGCGCACCCTCGACGCGGTGCGTGCCTTGCGCGCCGCCGGGGTGTTTTTCAGCCTGGCCAGCGGGCGCCCGCCCAAGGCCATGTTGCAGATGGTCGAGGCGTTCGGCATCGATGTGCCCGTGGCGGGGTTTAACGGCGGTACGTTGATCAACCCGGATGGCAGCGTGCTGTTGGCGCACCATCTGCCGGCCGAGGCGGCGCTGGTGACGCTGGCGCTGTTTTCAGGGCAACCGGACGTTGAAGTCTGGTTGTTTGCCGACGGTGATTGGCTGCGCCGTGACCCGCCGGGGCCGATGGTTGCCGTCGAGGCGGCTGGCCTCGGCTACGGGCCGAAGGTAGTGGAAAGTTTCGAGCCGTACCTGGATCGGGTCGACAAGATCGTTGCGGCCAGTCGTAACGCGCCGTTGCTGGTCGAGTTGGAGGCGCAGTTGCAACCCAAGGTGCAGGGGCTGGCGCATGTATCGCGTTCGCAACCGATTTACCTGGACGTGACCGCGATGCAAGCGAACAAGGGCGACGCCTTGAAAACCCTGGCTGCGCACCTCGGTGTCGCGCTGGAACACACGGCGGCGATAGGTGACGGTGGCAATGACCCGGCGATGTTTAATGTCGCCGGGTTCTCGATTGCCATGGGCCAGGCTGAAGAAGCCGTGAAGCGTCAAGCCAGCGTCGTTACCGGCAGTAATGTCGAGGATGGCGCTGCGCAAGCCATCGAGCGGTTTATGCTGGCCGCGCACTAAGCGCTAACTTCCGGTCATTCTTCCGATCATTGTTGTTGCACAACGGCAATGATCGGAAGTGGCTGCATCGATTTACTTGGGCATTGCCCACGACTGCAACTGATAGCCATCTTTGTCGAGTTCGGCACGCGCCTGCAGCAACAAATCTTCTAGCTGGGTTGCATCGGTATAGGTGCTCGAAGACAGCTGTTTGCTGCCGATACGGGTATTGGTGCGGTCGATGACGCTCAGGCTGAGTGCGCCATTGCCATCGTGCCAGGCCACGCACTGAAAGGGTTGGAAAGCACGGTCTGCGATCAAAAGAGCTTCGTTGATGCGGAGCGGGGCGTTCATGTGGTTCTTCTCTCTAATTGCCCAATCAAGTGAGTGCCGTCGGTTGGGCGGGCCGCACGGCGAGTTACTTGTACTGATGCACGATGGCGGGGTACGGGTCACATGTTAGAGCAAGAAATTTTAAGCTCGCGTGATTGAAGTCATCTAAGCGGCTGTTTTAGAGGCGCAATTCAGGTGTCGATCAACCTCGACTTTTTTCCCTGAAATCGACAGAGGTGGCTTTTTGCCCGCACTTATAGCGAAACGGTACAAAGGCCGCGTCAATATCTTGATAGTGTGAGCCCCAGTCACTACAAATCCTTGTTTATAAATAATTTTAACGATATTGGCGCCAAGGAATAGTCATGGTTACTACACCTGTCCAGCGCCGCCTGCTTGTGGTTGACCCCTGTGATGATTGTCACGCGCTGTTGCCCGGCCTGCGCACCGCCGGGTGGCAAGTGGACAGTTGTGCGCTCAGTGCGGTCGGTGACCGCTCATGTGATGTGGGCCTGTTGCGTTTGCAGCCGTTTCATTTTGAACGCCCGGAGGCGGTCAAAGAGCTCATCAGCCGCAGTGGCACCGAATGGATCGCCGTGCTCAGCCAGGATGTTTTACGCCTGCAAAACGTCGGCGATTTCGTTTGCGAATGGTTCTTTGACTTCCACACGCTGCCGTTTGATGTGTCTCGTGTGCAGGTCACGCTGGGGCGTGCCTTCGGCATGGCGCGCCTGCGCGGCAAAGGCCACACGCTGGTGGACGAGCCCGAACATGAATTGCTCGGCGACAGCCGCTCTATCCGCGACTTGCGCAAATTGCTCGCCAAACTGGCGCCCACGCAATCCCCGGTACTGATTCGCGGCGACAGCGGCACCGGCAAAGAGCTGGTCGCCAAGACCTTGCATCGCAAATCCCAGCGGCACGCCAAGCCGTTCGTTGCGATCAACTGTGGCGCAATTCCCGAACACCTGATTCAGTCCGAGCTGTTTGGCCACGAGAAAGGCGCGTTTACCGGCGCCCATCAGCGCAAGGTCGGGCGCATCGAGGCGGCGAACGGCGGCACGCTGTTCCTGGATGAAATTGGCGATTTGCCGATGGAATTACAAGCCAATCTGCTGCGTTTTCTGCAGGAAAAACACATTGAGCGGGTTGGCGGCAGCCAGCCGATCCCGGTGGATGTGCGGGTGCTGGCGGCCACTCACGTCGACCTCGAAGCCGCGGTCGAAAAGGGCACCTTCCGCGAAGACTTGTACTACCGGCTGAATGTGCTGCAAGTGATGACCGCGCCGCTGCGTGAGCGGCATGGCGACGTGGCGATGTTGGCCAACCACTTTTCGCGTTTCTACAGTCAGGAAACCGGCCGGCGCCCGCGCAGTTTCAGCGAGGATGCGCTGGTCGCCATGGGGCAGCACCCCTGGCCGGGCAATGTGCGCGAACTGGCCAACCGTGTGCGCCGTGGCCTGGTGCTGGCGGAAGGGCGGCAGATCGAGGCGGCGGATCTGGGCTTGCAAGGCGCGCGCGCAATCGCCTTGCCCATGGCGACGCTGGAGCATTACAAGCACCGCGCCGAGCGTCAGGCGCTGTGCGATGTGCTCAACCGGCACAGCGACAACATGAGTGTCGCGGCCCGTGTGCTGGGGGTTTCGCGGCCGACGTTCTACCGGTTGCTGCACAAGCACCAGATTCGCTAGCAGCGGTAAACCAAAAGCCGCGCAACGACACGGGTCGTTGCGCGGCTTTTGCGTGTGGCTGGTTAGAAGTAGTACGGGAATTTCAAGCTGAAGGTAAAGTCCGGCGCGTCATCGGTCATGCCTATCGACAAGTTCGGCACTATCGTCAGGTTGTCCGTGGCCGCAATCGTCATGCCGACGTTGAAATAACCGGCGTTGGCGTCGCTGGAAACCACCGATTGCCAGTCTTGCCCGCCCTGTTTGATCTTGCTTTTGCGCTGCACCAGGTCCGACACGGAAAACGACATACTCATCTTCTCGTTGAGTGCAAAAGCGACCCCAAGGCCCAACTGGAAGCTGTCACCCAGGCTGATTTTGCCGGGGACTTTCTGGTTGACGTTGGGGCTGATATCGCCGAATGACTCCTCGAAGTTATGCGTATACGACAGCGAACCGAACAGCACCGCCGGGTCGACGGTTTTCACCAGCGAGATACCTGGCGTTACCGACCACACACCGTTACCGGTCGGCAAACTGGCCGGCACCGCGAGGTTGTTGTTCTGCGCTTGTTCGATCAGCTTGATGCCATACGGCTCTTTGCCGGTCGGCGCCTTGACCCGCACCGACAGCACGGCGTCCGGCAGGTTGGCGCTTTCATCGAGAAATTTGTAAGCGACACCGAAGTTCACGTCGCCAATGGTCGGGTCTCGCGTGACCGAGGCTTCGGATGTTGCGGTGGAGTCACCGTTGGCGCCACCGGACTGGTAAGTCGATTCGCGGTAGATCACCGGCACGTTCACGTCGAATTGCCAGCGGTTGTCGAGGTTGTAACGCCCGGTCAGGTCCAGCGTCCAGCTATCGGACTTGATCCGGTCCAGGTTGATATTGCCGAGGAAGATCGAGTCCAGCGCCAAAAAGCCGTTGAGCGACAACTGGCGCGCATCGTAGCGGGAATAGGTGACGCCGGTTTCCAGGCTGAACCGGCCATTGCCGAAAAAGCCACTGGCCTCGTTATACAGGTTGCTCACGCTTTGTGCCGGTGCCGAATCGTCTTTCAGGCTTTGCCCGTAGGAGCTGCTGCTGCCTGCACCGCCCGACGCCGCTGCGGCGCCCACCCCCGGCGTTTGGCCGGCCACGGCGCTGCCGCCTTTCTGAAAGTCTGCGGGTGACTTGACCAAGCGTTTAGGGGAGGGTGCGGCGGGTTGGTCTTCTACCTGGCGTACACGTTGCTCCAGTACCGCCAGTGCTTTTTGCTGCATGTCATAGCGTTGTCTGAGCTCAAGCAGCTCGCGTTTCAAGGTTTCTATATCGGCATCCGGTGCGGCGTAGAGAGCGGATGCGGGCAGGAGCGTGCTTAAACATATAGCGGCATGTAACGATAAAGATCGATGCATGAAATAAGCCGTCCCATTTTTTAATGCGTAAGTGTCGTGGCTCAGCGTAGTTCAGTAACCGGAAGGGCGTAGGCCCTTGAGTTGCTCAAGGTTGAGGTTCTGCGTGAGGCTGTTCAAACCGTTGCTGCCCAGCACCACATTGAGTTGGGTCGAGTTCGCAATGGCGTTGAAATCGCCTTTGATAATCGTGCCTTGGCTGACGGCGCCACCGCCGATCTGCTGCAATACGCTGCCCTGATTGTTATTGGCTTGGAGCGCGAGTTGCAGCCCGCCATTTTGCGCGGTTACCGTCACTTGGCCGGCAGCCGTGCTGCCGGTAATCGGCTGGCCAGCCACCAGCGCTTGCCCGGACTGCACATAGTTGGCGGGTGCCAGGCCATTGCGCGTCACGTTGATGTCGACGCCATTGGTGGCGCTGTTGCCGTCACCGGCCGCGCGCACGCTTTGCACCACGCCTTGGCCCGTGCCGAGGCCTGCGCCACCCACCACCGTGCCGGTGCCATCGGCTTGCTTGGCTGAGCCTGCGCCATCGTGCCCGCTGACTTGCACATAAAACTGCGGCGCCACGGTAGTTGCGTTGATCTGCATGTTGGCGGTGCCGGTCACGCTGGCGCCGGCGGCGTTGGTCCAGGTGCTGCTCATCACAATGCCAAAGCTGATAATGCGCCCGGGCATCACATAACGTCCGCGCAGCTCGGCCATTTCGGCGTCCCTGAGTTCGATCGGCTTGAATGCCGAGGCGGCATAAGCCGGTGCGCAGGTGGCCAGGCACATCAGCGTCAGCCAGCGTAGGGTGTTCATCGTCTGCTCCTGGAGCGTCCTGCCCCTTGTTGCGCTGCTAGAAGAAGTCGCTCTGGATAAACCCGAAGTCCATCAATTCGCTGTCACGCACCGGGCTGAAGGCGTTCAACTGGCCCTTGGCGGTCAGCGGTGCAGCCGGTGTGAGCAGGGCGTTGGCCTTGTCATAGCCCTCGCCGATGACGGCAAACACGATGCCGTTCCAACCCTTGACGAAATCGTCCCTGGTATAACGCTTGTTGCCCAGCACGGGGTCGCCGATATACACCCAGTCGTTGTCGGCACGCTGCAACACCACAAAATGCTTGTAGCCGCGAATGTCCAGCAGCACCACAACCGGCACTTTCAGGGTCACCAGCACGTGCGGCTCAACGCGGTAGCCCTTGGCGCGCATCTGGATGCTTTCCAGGTAGCGCTTCATGTCGAGCATCGAAAAACCCTGCGTGCGCACCAGGTCTTGGTCAGCGTTGACCAGCATGCCCTTGATGACGTGGTCTTCATCCACATCCATCCAGTAGGCTTGGCGCAGGATGGTCGCCAGCGCGGCGGCGCCGCAGCTGAAATCGGTTTTCTGTTCCACCAGGTTGGCAAACTTGCGCTCGCGCAGGCTCTCGACTTTCTTGTAGATCACCGCACCGTTGGGCATGACCACGGCCATTTGCGCCGCCCAGGTCGGGCCGGTGAGTGCTAGCAGAAGGAGGCAGGTAACGCGCCGCATGATCGAATCGCCTGTTGGACACTGGAAATAAAAAGGGCCTTGTTGCCAAGGCCCGATCTGCATCAGAAGCGCGTGATTGCTACGTTGTTTTGCGCTTGGTTGTTGCCACCCGACAGGGTGTTGGTACCCACTACACCCGAAGCGTGGTTGAACGAGTTGTTCACGCTGGCGCTGTTTGCCACGGCTTTGCTTTGGCCGTAATAGCCGTTGCCGCTGCTGAGGTTGACGCTGAGGTTACCCGACACGTCTTGCACGGCATTGACGGTGGCGCTGCCGGCTTTGCCGTTGCCCGAGTTGATGACAGTGCTGTTGCTGCCTTGGTTGGACGTACCCGAGGCGACGGTCGACTGAATGATGCCCGAGCCGTTGTTGCCACTGTCGTTGACCGAGGCGCTGTTTTTGCTGGCGCTGTTGATCACCAGGTTGCCGCCGGACGATTGCTTGGAGTTAACCGTGGCAAACACGAAATCGGCATCGCCAGAGGTGATTGCAACGTCGTTTTTGCCTTGGTTGTTATCGCCGCTCAGGGTGTTGTTGCCGACCACACCGCTGTAGTTGTTGAGCGAGTTGTTAACCGACGCGCTGTTTTCGGTTTTGTCATTGAGCACCACGTTGCCGTGGTTGTTTTGGCCGTCATTCGCGGTCGCGTTAGACGTGGTGGTAGGGCCGCTCGCTTGAGCAGCAACAGCCATCAGTGCAGCCAGAGCGAAAGCCAGTGGTTTCAGAGCCATTGTAGTTTTCATGGTGTATCCCCTTGCTTCTAATGAGTAGGTTAAGTGTGTTGATACGGTGTAGCGAAGACTCAGCTCGATCAGTTGAGTCTTAAGTTCAGGGTGTTAGCCACCTGGTTCCCCACCCCTGCGCTCTGGTTGACCTGCACCACTCCACGGCTGCCGGTGAAGGCCTGGTCGCTGGTCGCGACCTGGCGGCTGCCAGTGGTAGAGGTCAACCCTGAGTCGGTTGCAAGCGCAACGTTCTGCTGCGACATGACGCTGTCGTCGATGCTTTGCGGGCCAGCGCTGACGCTGATTCGCACGGCATTGATCATCTGGTTTTGGGCGCCGGCGGACTGGTTGACGCTCAGTGCACCGTTGCCATGACTGAACGCGTTGCCCTGGATCGCGGCCTTGGCGTTGAGCGAGCGGTCGGCCGCTGCGCCGCTGATTGTTTGCGTGACGGTGAGGCTCGACGCGGCGTTGTGGCCCACCGTAATGGCGAGGTTGTTACTCAGTTGTTGCTGGTCCCCGGCGGCCTGGTTGATCAAGGCAACGCCGTTGTACTGCGTGCCGCTGTTATCAATCGTCGCGTTGTTATTGCTGTCGGCCATTGCGGTTGTGCAAGCGAGCGCAGCAATCAGCATCCAGGAATGCTTCATCTCATCGCCCCCCGGCCATGCCGCCAAGGTTATTGAGGGGTGCAAGGCCGCTGGAGAGCGCGCCGTTAATCGTGCCGGAAATACCGCTGCCACTGCCGCTGCCGCTGCCGTGCCCGGCCGCACTGCCGACGCCAAGGCCTGCGCCGCTGCCGGTATTGCCCAGGCCTGGCAGGTTGCCGCCCGGCAAAATACTGCGGGTGATACTTGCGCCGCTGCTGATGCCCGCGATGTCGTTGTCGCTGAGTTCGCCGTTGGCGGCGCGCATGATCTGTGCCGACGGGTTGGCATTGACGGTAGTGGGGTAGGGGTCAATGCCGCGTGAACGGCCCATCGCGTAAGGCTGGACCTGGCGTTCAATCACAATCACCCCGTCGCCGGCGAGCACGGGAAGGCTCGCGCTTGCACTCAGTAAAGCGCTGATCAGCAAGAGGCTTGGCAAGCTTGGATTGTGTGTGTCCACGGCAACGTTCCTTATGGGGCGCGCTGACCTGAGCAGCGCTGTAAGGACTAGAGCAGAAGCCGTGCCGCTTTTTATTTATCTTTATTATTCAATTGGTTGAATTTAATAGAAGGCAAAGTAGTGGCACTGTTGTAACGTCAGCGAGACACTCACCCGCCTGGCCAATCTGCTGGCCGTCAACCCCGACCATGCTGCGCGGATTTGGTTCAGCTGTATCAACGCTGTAACACTCAACCTCAGAAACCCTTGACCCTGTGCGGCACGGGCGATGCAGGGCAGCGCGGTGTAACAGAAGTGGACACTGCGCTGCAAAATAGCGGCCGAACTGTCCCCGGCCTCCTGAAACGGAGGCGGCAAACAGCTCGGTCAGCCTTTGGGTGCTTTACGCGGGATTGAATTGAGTACGGGGTTGCCGTCCTGGTTCTGGGTCAGGTAGACCGGCAAAACCTTGGGCAGGGAGGGGATGAGGTTGTTGACCTCGTTGATGTTGTAGATGCCGCCGATGCGAATCGTCCCGGTACTCGCGTCTGCCAGCAGCACCGGTTTGCTCAGGTAGCGGTTGATCAGCGGCAACGCATCGGCCAGCGCCAGGTTGTCGAGCACCAGCTTTCCCTGACGCCACGCAAGGGCTGCGTCATTGGGGTTGATCGCAGCAACGTGTGGGGCCACATCACCGGGGTGATAACTGGCTTGCATGCCAGGGCTGAGCGGCACACTGGCGTGCAGCGTGTCACTTGAGACCTGCACCGAGCCTTCAAGCAACATCACCCGCACCTGGTCTTCGTACTTCCAGACGTTGAATTGTGTACCCGTGACCCGAACCTGCCCTTCGCCCGCCCGTACGATAAACGGGTGATTGCTGTCATGGGTGACCTTGAAAAAAGCTTCGCCCTTGTTCAGCGTGACCCGGCGCTGGTCCTTGTAATGGCGGTAAACAAGTTCAGTGCCCAGGTTCAATTCGACCTGGCTGCCATCGCCAAGGGTGACCTTGCGCAGGCCATCATTGGCTTCAAAGTGCTCATACGAACTGGGCAGCCAGCCGGCTTGCCAACCGGTAAAGGCAGCGAGTGGCAACGCGGCGAGGCAAATAGCGGCGGCCACCGCGTAGCGATGCACGCGCCTGCGCGGCGTCAACTGCACCACCGGCGTTACAGGCGCCCTGCGCGGCAGGTGGTCGGCCACGTCCCAGACTTCGAGCATGGCCGCGTATTCAAAAGCGTGCAGCGGATGCGCATCGTGCCATTGCGCAAACGCCTGACGCTCGCCTGCCGTGCAATCGCTGGCATGCAGGCGCATGCACCAATGCGCGGCGGCGTCGGTGATGGCGTCATATTCGGCTTCTGAAAGGGGCTTATCGCTCATTGGCTCATCCTGATTTCGCTCATTCTAACCTCCCAAGGCGGACGGCGAGAACAACCATCATGGCGATTGCACATCAATTGGAACTTATTCTCGTTTGAAAACCTCAGAAAATCGAGGACACGCGTCCGTCATTCCCACAATGGAGAACGAACATGTTGAAGAAAACCTTAGCTGCCCTGTGTGCAACCACTGCTCTGCTGAGTGCCGGCGCAGCCCTGGCCGATAAGCCTGGCGCTGGCTGGATCACCATCGAGAAGGCCATTGAAGTCGCCAAGACCAAGGCTGGGTACATCGAGGTCTACGCGGCCGAAGCAGACAACGATGGCTATTGGGAAGTCAAAGGCCGCAAGTCCGATGGCACCGTCTATGAAGCACGTATCGACGGCGCCTCCGGCAACGTCCTGCGTGATCAGAAAGACTGACCGCGGCTCCGGGGGCTGTTCAGGCCCCCGAATCCAACTGACGGCCCAAGTGAGTAATCAGAAACGTCACCGAGTCGGCATTGGTCAAGATGGTGTCAATGCGTTTGTCGGCGTTGCTCATGAAAATCTTTCGAGCATCGTTAAGGTCCAGGGCGCCGGTGGCGTGCAGCACCGAGCGGCCAATCTCTTGGGTTGAAGTGGCGAGCCCGTAGTCTTCCCATGCCGCAGAAACAGTGTTCCACGTCTTGAACAGCATCGTCGCCGGTGTGAGCGTGGACAGCGCCGTCGTGCTCAGGTCGTCCATGTCTGTTTTGAGCGCCAACGCGCCGGGCCGGGTGGTGTTAACCAGGTCAGAGAAAGGTCGCATGCTGTCCAGGTAGGCGATGTCTTCGGTGTTGAACTTTAGATGCGTCAATTCATGTATAAGCACCGCAGCTCTCGCATGCGCGGAGACGTCGAAGGGTGAGTTCAAGCGATTCTGGTACTCATCCAGGCATGGATCAAAGAATCGATCCAGCAAGTACAGAGTTTTCCCTCTGTCATCCGGCAGCGTGAAGGCGTAGCTCAATTGTGTATTCAGCCGGCTGGTGCCACTGACAAAACGTTTGGAATTCGGGCCGGTCAAGGTGGGGTCGCTTAACGCGTCAAGTATGCCATCGACGATCCGTTCGATTCTGCTGAGCTGATCAGGGGTCAGGCTGGTCACCCCAAACATTTCGCCTAAAAAAATGCCCAAGCGGCTGTTGGGATCGCGCAGCGTTGAAAAGTGAGCGATGTTGCGTTTGCAGTTGACGGTGTAATAAGTAGCCACGTTCAAGGCTTCCGTGATGACCTGAGCTTTCCAGCTGGACAGGGCGGCGATTGCCCGGATGCCCGTGGCCTGGATGTTAATCGCCTCGCGTTCGCCGGTTCGCGTCCTGATGCGTGACAGCACTTTGCCGAAGCGCGGGTTGTGCAGGTTAAGGTCCAACACCCATTTGCCGTGTGCATTACAGCCCACACAAGGCCCCGCATATTCGTCGTTGGCCAGGCGCCAGGTGTCTGCGGTTTTCTCAACCGAATACACCTTGCCTGCCAACGGCACGTAGTATTTCAAGGTCGCCTGGTCTTTATACACAGAGACTGCGGTACGCTGCTCAAGGTCTTCGAGCGCGATACCGTGCGCCTCGAATGGCTGTAGCCGAGTACGTGAAGAGGCGGTGATGTTCAGGGTCGCCAGCGTTGTCGCCGTCGGCAGCGTGTCGTCTGACAGTTCGCCCAGCGGAATCTCTTTTTCCGTGGGTGGCGACTGCGCCGTACCCTCAAGTTCACTGCGCAGCGAGGCCATTTCAGCCATGCCCAAAATAAAATCGCGTAATGCAGCCTTCCAGTGGTGCACTTGCAGCGCTTCGGCCGAGCGCTTGAACAGCGTGTAGCTGCGCCATACCACCAGTGGGTACGCGAGTTTTCCGGCCATAAAATGCACCGCCGTGGGAATGCCGTCACCCAACAGGCTGACGGCCCGGTCCCACAGCAGCTTGGCGCCTTTTTCGAATTGGCAGGCAAGCATCTTGAGCAGGATTTGCCGGGTGTCCTCGAACAGGTAGTGAAGCAGGTGGCCGTTGACCGGCGTCGAGGCCAGGCTGATCTCGGAGGGGCGATAATGGTCGCTTTTCAGCAAGTCCCGATACACCGCCTGTTGAGGGTTTGCCAGGTGCATGATGACCCAGTCCTGAAGGTGCCCCGGGCGATCTATTTCATCCAGCAGTGCGTGCGCGTCCGCGTATTCCTTAAGTACATGGTTATCGCTGTAGGGCGCGTACAGCACCAAAGGTGCCGAGGCTGCAGTTTCAGCCCCGATCAAAAACATGCCCGCCACCTTGACGGGTGTGGCGCCTTCGGTCGCCACCAACTCCAGCGGGCGAATCAGTGCCGTTGCTCCGGCCAGCGTCGCGCGCGCCAAGGCGTCGGGCATATCGAAAACCTGTTGGACCCAGCTCAGCGCCTGCGCGGACAACTGTTCCTGCAGCGCCAACTCGTGGGCGTACTGCAAGGTTTGCCAGGGCAATTGTCGGCAAAACAGCCGGCGCCGTTCACGCCCTGCCGGCGTACTCACATCCAGCAGGCTGTTCAAGCGTTTCTGGTAGGCGGCTTTCAGGTCCAACTGCCGGACTATTTGAATCACCGCACTTGCGTTCAATGTGTTCGGCAGGGGCGTGGCGCTGCGTGAGCGAGGCCGGATATTTTCGGCGTCCAGGTTAGGCCAGTGCCGCAAGGCAAAATCGGTCAGGCTGTAGTCATGGATGTCGAGGGCTTGGTGAACGGGGATCAGAATGTTATCCGGGTCCAGTGCCAGGCCGGGAAAGCGTGCCTCCAACAGCGCCTGCAGTGCGCTGAACGTGTGCGTGCGCAGGGGCGTGATGCCCTTCAGGTAATCTTCTTGCTCAGGCGCGTTGTTATGGTATTGCTCCAGAAGTTCTGCCTGATGCAGTTGGTCTGCGGCAGGCGCCATGCCCAACCACACTGGCAGGGCCTGCTGGTTGATCAGGGTGCTGGCCAGCGGAATAGCCCTGGCAAGGTTGGTCGGCGCCGGTTGCTCGATCACGCGGTCGAGGCGGTCTTGCAGCGCGCGAGCGCCTAAACCCATGGCCAGCAAGTGGTCAACACCGCTCATCACATAGTCGTTGTAGGTCTGCAGACGATTATCCAGCACGTTGTCGTCAATGCGTTGCAGTTGGCCCAATTGATAGACCTGATGCGGCGCAGGCATCGCGTTGGGCAGGTTTTCCAGCAGGCTCAAGCGTTTGACCGGATGTTCAAGGCGCTGTGTGACTTCCTCGTGCAAGGTTTGAATCGAGCTGAACACCTCATGCCCGCGCCGGGGTGTCCAGAGTATGGCCAGGCCGGAACGCTGAGGGTCGATACCGCCGCGTTCAGTCAGCACAAACAGGTTGGCAAGGCTCTGAGCCACAGGCGGCGTGCCGGTGTTCAGGGTCAATGCGTAGGCGTCCGGAAGAAACCCGTTGAGGCCGTGCCGGGTCAAGCGCAGCAGGCTGTCGGGCCTGAGCACGGTGTCGACGGTTTCCTCGCTGCGCGGCGTCATGGTTTTATTCAGCAACCTCAGTTGTGCCTCGCTGCGTAACCCAAGGAGCATCGCGTGGGTATGTTTTTCGCGAGTGTTGCCAAGGAACAAGCGCGTAAGGTCGCGCATCGAGTGCTTGGCGAACACCAGCAATACTTGATTGATCACCGTGTTGAAGGTTTTCAGCGTCATGCTGTGCAGTTTCTGAGCGACGCCCTGGCTGCGCGGGCGATAAAGCCAGGTTCGGGATGAGTCGTTCAGCGCAGGGGTTTCAAGGCTCAGGCGCTCGATAAAGTGCTCAACCATGCTCAGGGACGCCACCGGCGGGCGCTCTTCACGCTCTTCGGCAGTCGTGGCATAGGTGTTGATGTACACCTCATCGGCGTTGAGGTCCTGTTGCTGCAGTTGCAATTGCGTGTTCAGCACAAGGGTGACCATGCTGCGCAATGTCGGGTGGTTTTCACGGTCAACCGCCAGTGCCGCCTGCGCTGCCTCCAGGCGCTGAAGCTGCAGCTTGGCGCGTTCGGCCTTGACCGTTGAAGGGCGGCCATTGCCACGGGTGACAGGGTGCACCGTCCAGCGCCCGGCAGTCTCCAACGGCGCCAGGCGGTCATCGAGCATTGTGCGTATGTCCAGCGCGTAATCGAGCAGAGGCGCCAGGTCTACCTGACCATCGCTGCGCCGGTATAGCGCCAGCGCATGGTGCATGTTGTCGATCTGCTTGCGCGCTATGTCTTCCACTACGCCGGTAAAAACGCTGTGGGTGATCGGTCGCGCAGCGATGTTTATCTGGTCCAGGCCAATAAACACATTGCGCTCATCCAGTGACAGAAAGTTGAGCAGCTCATCCTCGTGCCCTGCGGCCTTGAGCAGGCTCAGCAGACAATCTTTCAGATCATCCAGGTCTTTGAGCACCTGCAACCCCCGAGATTGCGTGTAAAGGTACGCGCGGCGCTCGCTGATCATCAGCGTGCTGGCCAGTTCCACGTAATGTTGATACGGGGCGTGGATGCGCACTTTTTCCACGCTCAGTTTTTTCGCGTAGGCGCTGCGTGCGGTCTGGTCAGGCAGGAACAGTGCCTGCAGCATATGGCTTTCGTCGGCACTGATGATTTGCCCCTGGCGCTTGAGCAGCACATCAACGCGAAACTTTTCAGCCATCACCTGCGCGAACAGTTCCAGGCGTGAGGTGCCGTTGTCGATGTCCTCGTTCCAGTAAGTCTGCAGCAGACTCTCCAGCAGTTTTGAGAGAATGTTGGCACTCTTTTCGACCAGCGTTTGCCACTGCTGATGGTCGTGTTCGCGCTGCGCCGGGGTGAAGGCGGTGGTGACATGCTTTGGGTTGGCAAACTCGCGGGTTTGTTCTTTCGGCCAGGCATGGTTCACATAGAACTGTAAGAGCGCCTCGCTTAATGGCAGTGAATCGACCCAGCGTCGACTGCCATCCTCCGTATTTCGGATAAAACAGTTCACCTTCGTGTGGCGTTGGTCCAGGCCCGGGAAGTTAACGCGCGCCATGATGCCGAGCAGCGTGTCGAGCATGCCGGGCAGCGTGGGGGTGTGTTGCAATTGCTCAAGCGTCGCCTGTACGTTGGCTTGCTGGCACACCCGAAGTGTCTGCTCCTGGTCTTCCATGACGGCGCCTTCGACGGTGGCGGTGGTCAACGCTATCGAGGTGCCCAGCGGCAAGGCGTTGCGCTGGGCAATCGACACGAATTTCAGCAAGTCCTGGCGCTGCACCGCATCCGCCAGTTGCTCGCGGACCGCCACCAGCAGCGCGGCATGATTATCGCTGACCTGAATGCCGCCGTAGGGCGTGTAGAAAAGCGCCTTGCCGGCGTCCGGGGTCGGGCTGATCAAAAAGGCGCCGGCGATGGGGATGGGTGCGTGCCCCGCGACGTTGATCAGCAGCTTTTCGACACGCATCGGATAGCCCAGCAGTTGGGTGTCCTGGCGCGCAGCGTCACTGGCGTAATACAAGTTATGCAGCCAATCAAGATCCTTGACGGTGAGCCCCAGCGCACGTTCGCGCGCGCTCGGGGTTTTGCGGCTGATGGGCAGCAGGAATTCGTCAAAAAAATACGGCGGGGTGGCGCGTAGCATGGTGTGTTTCCATCGTGCGTAGGAAACCACAGGTTAAGTACGCGTCAGGCGCAGGCGGCGGTAGATAATCAGCCCCGGCACACGTTGACAGCAGGTGCGTTGCGTGGTGTTTAATCAACTGCCTGAATGTTCATTCGTTGCCCCTGCCAATCATAAAAACGGAGCTTCAAATGTCTGCGCAGTCTCCGACAGCTAACGCAGTTTGCACGTCAATCGGCTTCAACCAGCTTGTGCAATTGCTTCAACAGGTTTTCGTCGCGCACGGCACCTCGCCAGACGTGGCGGCCATCCTGGCGCATAACTGTGCCAGCGCCGAACGCGATGGTGCGCATAGCCACGGTATCTTCCGAATCCCTGGCTACCTCAGCACCCTGGCCAGCGGCTGGGTCGACGGCAAAGCCACGCCGGTGGTGACTGACGTGGCGAGCGGTTTCGTACGCGTGGACGCTTGCAATGGTTTCGCTCAACCGGCGCTGGCAGCCGCGCGCTCACTGCTGGTGGAAAAGGCGCGCAGTGCCGGCATCGCGCTGTTGGCGATTCACAATTCACATCATTTTGCCGCGCTGTGGCCGGATGTCGAACCCTTCGCCGAACAAGGGTTGGTGGCGCTGAGTGTGGTCAACAGCATGACCTGCGTGGTGCCGCATGGCGCCGATCGCCCGCTGTTTGGCACCAACCCCATCGCGTTTGCCGCACCCCGCGCAGACGGGCCGCCGATTGTGTTTGACTTGGCCACCAGCGCCATCGCGCATGGCGACGTGCAGATCGCCGCGCGCAAGGGTGAGCGCCTGCCGCCCGGCATGGGCGTCGATAGCCTGGGCCAGCCGACCCAAGACCCCAAAGCGATTCTTGAAGGCGGTGCGCTGTTGCCATTTGGCGGGCACAAGGGCTCGGCGCTGTCGATGATGGTCGAGTTGCTGGCCGCAGCATTGACCGGTGGCAACTTCTCGTTTGAGTTCAATTGGGCCGACCATCCGGGCGCGCGCACGCCGTGGACCGGGCAGTTAATCATCGTGATCGACCCGAGCAAAACCGCCGGGCAACACTTTGCCGAGCGCAGCCAGGAGCTGGTGCGGCAGATGCATGCGGTGGGGTTGAGAAGGTTACCGGGGGATCGGCGGCATCGCACGCGGGCGAAGTCGCTGCAAACAGGCATTGAGGTGGACGCGAACGATCTTCAGCAATTGCAGGCACTGGCCATCAGCTAAATTGGGCCGCGCGCGGGGCGCGGCCCAATGGCTCAGTTGCGGCGACCCAGCAACAGCCCAACCACCAGGCCAAAGCCTGCGGAGATGGCCACGGTCTGCCACGGGTGGCCACCGATATAGGTTTCAGTGGCATCAACCACTGGCTTGCTGCGCTCACGCACGCTGGACACCGAGTCCAGGGCTTGCTTGAGCTTGATGGCGACCTGCTCGCGCAAGGTTTCGCCTTCTTCGCCTACCAGCGAAGCGCTGCTTTTGAGCAGCTTGTCCGATTCTTCGATCAATGCCGTCAGCTCACTGAACGCTTGATCCTTGATTTGCTCTTCGACAGCTTGGGCGGCAGTTTTGCGGGCCATTGTGTGACTCCTTGCGAGTGAAAGTGACAGTGAACAATGGAGTATCGGGCTGCGTCAAAAGTTGCAGTTTTTTTGCTCAGGCGCGCTACCGGGTAAAATCCGAATCAGGAAATTTCGACCTACAGTGTAAGATGGCACCTATTTGTGCAGCAGGTAATTCAACATGAGCTTCAATCTGGCCAACAAGACCCTCGCCGAACGTGCCGAGCTGGAAGATGAAAAGTCGCGCCTCTATGACCTGTGGCAAAGCAACCTGGGCAAGGCCAAGGGCGAAGCCGCGCGCTTGTTCGGCGAGCGTGCCAAGCGCAAGGGCAAGTGGGCTGAATGGGTGCGTGCCGAGCTTGACGGAATGTCACCGCCGGAGTTCTCTAACATGGTGCGCAGCGAAGTCAACAAGCTGATGGCCGCGGCTAAATAAAGCACGCCGCTGCGCGTCAGCGGGTTTTACATACACAGCAGATTTGCCTTCTGTGGGAGCGGGCTTGCTCGCGATTACGGTGTGTCATATAAATATTTTTCAACTGATACACCGCAATCGCGAGCAAGCCCGCTCCCACAGTTGACCGAGTTCGGCTTGTGATGTTGATCTGGCTTTTGATCGTGATTTTGATCTGGAAGCGCCCCGTTAAGCCACGATGGCCGAACGCAGATATTAGGGAGTGAGGGCATGCCTGATGTACCGGTACGCCTGCATCGCCAGCAAGCCCTCTTCAGCGCTCGAAGGATCTAAAGCGCAACCACTCCTCACGAGTCATCTCCCAAATCTCCCGCGGCAAGATGCCTTCGACAAACCGGTCTTCATCGGTCCTGATCAGCCGCATCCCCGCGCGCTCGGAAATTCGCCGCGACCCCAAGTTAGGCGCGGCCTTGGGCACGCGCATCAACGGGCGCTTAAGCACCTCAAACCAGTATTCAGTCACCGCTGCGCTGGCTTCGGTCATCAACCCGTGGCCTTGCCACTGCGGGCCTAGCCAGAAGCCACGATTGTTGTCCGGCTGGTCTATCAGGCTAACACTGCCGATCAATTGCTCAGGCGCGCTGTTGAGGCGGATCGACCAGTGCCATTCTTCGCCTCGATCCATCGCCGGCAAGGCGCTGTGCTCAAGATAGGTACGCGCGCCGTCAGCCGGGTAGGGCCAAGGCACCTGAACGTTGAGGTAACGTACCACCGCCCAATGCGCAAACTGCTGCTGGATGGCGTCGGCATCATCCAACACCAGCGGGCGCAAAATCAGACGAGGTGTGTAAAGGGTAGGCAGCACACCCATGTTGTACTTTCCTTGGTCACCAAGTGGCGGTGTTTGGCAGATCAAGCGTGCCACGCTCGACAAAACGCATCGTGCCGAACAGCCCACCGGCGAGCTTGCCGCGCAGCACATACGGCAGGTTGTTCAAGCTTTGCGTCTGGCTAATGCCCAGCGTCTGACGCAACACCGAAAACGCCGAAACACTCACCGGCACCGTCAGCACGGTCTCGGAAAAGCGTGGGATAGAACCCGTTTGATCACTTACCCCCGACGCCAGCGGCCGGCCATTGACGTCCAGGTCCAGCGCCACGCCGCTGTAGTCGATCGCCGTTTCATTGGGGTTTTGCACCCGCAACTTCACGGCGAAACGCACTTCCATGTCCTGGCTTTGCAGCGGCTCGATGCCCACTACCGTAATGTTCACCGGGTCGCGGCTGGGGAACAGCGCGCAGGCGCTCAAGGTCAGCAGCAGTAACGATAGAACCATGAGCTTGCGCATAAAAAGGCGCTCCTAGTGTGTGACGTCCGGGTCCTGCATGACCTTAAGGGTCGAAGACTCCGGATCAAATTCATCTTCCTGCAGCGCTATGAACTCCTCCGGCAGGAAAATGTTCAACAGGATTGCACAGAACGCACCCACGGTGATCGGCGACTCAAAGATGTTATGCAGCGCCTTGGGCAGATCGCGCAGCACTTCCGGCACGGCGGCAACGCCGAGGCCCATGCCCAGCGAGATCGCCACGATCAGCACGTTGCGCCGGTGCAGCCCGGCTTCGGCGAGGATCTTGATGCCCGCCACCGCCACGGTGCCGAACATGATCAGGGTGGCGCCGCCGAGCACCGGCTTGGGCATCAATTGCAGCACCGCGCCGATCATCGGGAACAGCCCCAGCAGCACCAGCAGGCCGGCGATAAAGTACGCCACGTAACGGCTGGCCACGCCGGTCAACTGGATCACGCCATTGTTCTGGGCGAAGGTCACCATCGGCAGGCTGTTGAAGGTCGCCGCCATCACCGAATTGAGGCCGTCGGCGAGCAAGCCCGACTTGATGCGCTTGATATACAGCGGGCCTTTGACCGGCTGTTGCGAAATCATCGAGTTGGCGGTCAAGTCACCCGCAGCCTCCAGCGGCGAAACCAGAAAGATCACCGCCACCGGGATAAACGCCACCCAGTCGAACGAAAAACCATATTTGAACGGCACCGGCACGCTGATCAACGGCACGTGAGGCAGCGCCGCCATGTCGACGCGGCCCATCCACCAGGCCACGGCAAAACCCACGCTCAGGCCGATCACGATCGAACCCAGGCGCAGGAACGGATTGCTGAAGCGGTTGAGTACCACGATGGTCAGCAGCACCAGTGCCGCCAGCCCCATATTGCTCGCCGCACCCAAGTCGCTGGCACCAAAGCCACCGGCCATGTCAGTGACCGCCACTTTGATCAGCGACAAGCCCATCAAGGTGATAATCGTGCCGGTGACCACCGGGGTGATCAGCTTGCGCAGCTTGCCGATGAACTGGCTGAGCAGCACCTCGACAAACGCTGCAAAAAAGCACACGCCGAAGATCGTCGAAAGGATTTCATCCGTGCCACCGCCACGCGCCTTGACCATAAAACCGGCACTGAGGATCACGCTGATAAACGAAAAGCTGGTGCCCTGCAGGCACAGCAGCCCCGAACCGACCGGGCCGAAGGTGCGTGCCTGCACAAACGTGCCGAGGCCCGACACAAACAGCGCCATGCTCACCAGGTACGGCACTTCGCTTTCCAGGCCGAGCACACCGCCCACGATCAAGGTGGGCGTGATGATGCCGACGAAGCTGGCGAGTACGTGTTGCAGGGCCGCAAAAATCGCCGCAGTGAAGTGCGGGCGGTCTTCCAGGCCGTAGATCAGGTCGGATGTATAACGGGGGCGAGGGGTTTGAGCGTCAGACAAAATACAGGCCCGGTAGGGAAAGGGGCGCGCAGGATGCCAGAAACTGCCGGCCGTCGACAGGGGTGCTCAACGCTCACGGCGGCGCTGCGCCCCGTTACACCTCGCCAACCGTGACCCAACGCGCTTCACGCGCGGCCAGGCGAATCGCGGTTGCCAGTTGCTCGACCGCCCACGCACCCTCAAAGTCGGTGCCCTGCGCACCTTGCCCGGCCAGCGCCATGATCAACTCGTGGACTTCCAGGGTCTTCAGCTCGTTGTAACCCAGTTGGTGCCCGGCCGCCGGGCTGAATGCTGCATAGCCGGGCAGGGCGGGGCCTGCCAACACACGCTGGAAACCGTCCTGGCCAGAGCGGCAAACACGCAGCTCATTCAAGCGTTCCTGATCGAACGCCAGCGTGCCTTTAGTGCCGCTGATCTCAAAACTCAGGTGGTTCTTGTAGCCATGCTTGAGCCAACTGCTGCTCACCGTACCGCGCGCGCCATTGGCAAATCGCAGTAGAGCATGCACCTGATCATCCACGGCAATCGCGCGGGTTGTTTGGCTGCCCGCCGTGGCAGGGCGTTGGGCGTGCACGGTCTGGGTGTCGGCGCACACGCTGTGCACATCGCCGACCAAATAGCGCGCCATCGACAGCAAGTGGCTGCCCAAATCCGCCAACGCGCCACCGGCATGTTCCACTTCGCAGCGCCACGACCACGGCGACGCCGGGTCGGCCATAAAGTCTTCGCTGAACTCACCCTGAAAGCTGATGAGGTCGCCCAGCTCGCCATTCGCAATTATCTGCCGCGCCAAGCTGATCATCGGGTTGTGCTGATAGTTGTAGCCGACCCGCGTGACCACCCCGACCGCACTGGCGGCGCGGCGCATGGCGTCGGCCTGTTGCAGGCTCACGGCCAGCGGTTTCTCGCAATACACCGCCTTGCCCGCCGCAATCGCCGCCATGGCCATGGGGTAGTGCAGATGGTTGGGCGTGGTGATGGCGACGACATCCACCGTGCTGTCGTTGATCAACGCCTGCCAGTCGCCATGCGCGTGCGCAAAGCCCCACGCCTTGGCACAGCGTTGCGCGCGCTCGGTGTCGGCATCGGCCAATGCCGCCAGTTTCAGCTGCACCGGCAGGTCGAATACCGCCCGCGCATTGTTGAACGCCAACGCGTGGGCGCGCCCCATGAAGCCTGTGCCGATCAGGCCGATTCCGAGTTCACGCATAGCCGTCGTCCTTTGAATTATTGTTTTCAGGAAGGCTATTAATGGAATAAAAATTCTCATAATTCAATAGATGGAATAAAAATTCATTTTTGCCGATCGGTGATCGTTCCCACGCTCTGCGTGGTAACGCCGCCAAGAACGCTCCGCGTTCCGCTGTCTAGGCAAAGCTGAAGTCTTGCCCCATGGTGACCCGTAGCGTCACCGGATGCCTCCTCACGTGCAGCGCTGCAAAGATCAATGCGGTTGATGGCGCTATATTCAGCACGTGGCCAAAAGCCGCCAGTTAACAAAAGATAACGTAGCGCCGATTGTCAGACGATTCGAAAGCCCGATAGGATGGCCCTTGCTTCCGTCAGGCGCTCTAGATTGCAGGTTTCAGGGCGCGGGAAGGCAAGACCACCTAACAATAATAAATCGGGAGAAAGGTCTATGAGTGAGCCCGCCATGGGTTGGGTTATTCGCCCCCCACGCGCCGCACGCAAGGTTGCGTTGCTGGCCGCAGCGCTCTCGCTGTTTGCGGCAATTGCGTTGCCGAGCGTGGCCCACGCGGCCAGCGATACTGCCGCACAGCCGGCGTTTGCGATTGAATCCACCAAGGCCGCCAAAGGCCTGATGATCGACGTGACCCACGCCGGCAAGCGCCTGGTGGCCGTTGGTGATCGCGGGCACATCCTCTATTCCGATGACCAGGGCAGTCGCTGGTCGCAAGCCAAAGTCCCCACCCGCCAACTGCTCACGGCGGTATTTTTCGTCGACGACAAGCAGGGCTGGGCGGTCGGTCACGATGCGCAAATCCTTGCCAGCACCGATGGCGGCGCCACCTGGGCCCAGCAATACCAAGACCTCAAGCGCGAAGCGCCGTTGCTCGACATCTGGTTCAACAACGCCAGCCACGGCTTGGCGGTAGGCGCCTACGGTGCGCTGATCGAAACCACCGATGGCGGCAGAACCTGGACGGACGTCAGCGACCGCCTCGACAACGAAGACCAGTTCCATCTCAACGCCATCGCCCAGATCAAAGACGCCGGCCTGTTTATCGTCGGTGAGCAGGGCAGCATGTTTCGCTCCAGCGACGACGGCCAGACCTGGGAAAAACTCGAAGGGCCGTACGAGGGCTCGCTGTTCGGCGTGATCAGCACCGCGCAACCGCAGACCCTGTTGGCCTATGGCTTGCGCGGCAACCTTTACCGCTCCACGGATTTCGGCAACACCTGGGAGCGAGTTGAATTGGCCGCGACGCGTGGCGCCCTGGAATTCGGTTTGTCGGGGGCGACCTTGCTCGATGACGGTTCGATTGTGGTGGTGGGTAACGGCGGCAGCGTGGTGGTCAGCCACGACGATGGCCAAACCTTCAGCGTGTTCAATCGCCCTGACCGTATTTCGCTTTCGGCTGTGACGGCGGCAGGCAATGGCAACTTGATTCTGGTCGGGCAGGGCGGTGTTCGTGTCGCCATGCCGACCGGCGCCGAACCGACAAAACAATAAGAAGGCGGAGCAAGCATGAGCAGTCATCACAACGATAAAGCGACCTTTCTTGAGCGCCTGATTTTCAACAATCGCCCGGCCGTGATCGTCATCTGCCTGCTGGTGAGCGTTTTTCTGTTCTGGCAGGCGACCTTGATTCGCCCGTCCACCAGCTTTGAAAAAATGATCCCGCTCAAGCACCCCTTCATCGAAAAGATGATGGAGCACCGTAACGACCTGGCGAATTTGGGCAACACGGTGCGTATCTCGGTGGAGGCCAAGGACGGTGACATTTTCAGCCAGGCGTACATGGAGACCCTGCGCCAGATCAACGACGAGGTGTTCTACATTTCCGGCGTCGACCGTTCGGGCCTCAAGTCGCTGTGGAGTCCCAGCGTGCGCTGGACCGAAGTCACCGAAGAAGGGTTTGCCGGCGGTGAGGTGATCCCGCAAAGCTACAACGGCTCGCCGCAAAGCCTCGACCAACTGCGCAACAACGTGCTCAAGTCCGGCCAGGTCGGGCGCCTGGTGGCCAACGACTTCAAGTCGAGCATCGTCGACATTCCGCTGCTGGAGTCTTACCCGGACCCGCAGGATCAGGGCAAATTGCTGGCCCTGGACTATCGCAAGTTCTCGCATGAACTCGAAGACAAGATCCGCGACAAGTTCGAAGCGCAGAACCCCAACGTCAAGATTCACATCGTCGGTTTTGCCAAGAAGGTCGGCGACCTGATCGACGGCCTGGTGATGGTGGTGCTGTTCTTCGGCGTAGCCTTCGTCATCACGCTGGTGCTGTTGCTGTGGTTCACCAACTGCCTGCGCAGCACCATCGCGGTGTTGAGCACGACGCTGGTGGCGGTGGTCTGGCAACTCGGCTTGATGCACTTCTTCGGTTTCGGGCTCGACCCCTATTCGATGCTGGTGCCGTTCCTGATTTTCGCCATTGGTATTTCCCACGGCGTGCAGAAGATCAACGGTATCGCCCTGCAATCCAGCGAGGCAGACAACGCACTGACCGCTGCGCGGCGTACCTTCCGGCAACTGTTCCTGCCCGGCATGATCGCGATTCTGGCTGACGCCGTTGGGTTTATCACGCTGCTGATCATCGACATCGGCGTGATCCGCGAGCTGGCCATCGGCGCGTCCATCGGCGTGGCGGTCATCGTGTTTACCAACCTGATCTTGCTGCCGGTGGCGATTTCCTATGTCGGCATCAGCAAGCGCGCCATCGCCAGGAGCAAAAAAGACGCAAACCGTGAACACGCGTTCTGGCGCCTGCTGTCGAATTTTGCCAGCCGCAAAGTCGCGCCTGTCTCCATCGCGCTGGCGCTGGTCGCCTTCGGCGGTGGCCTCTGGTACAGCCAAAACCTCAAAATCGGCGACCTCGACCAAGGCGCACCGGAGCTGCGCCCGGACTCGCGCTACAACAAAGACAACAACTTCATCATCAGCAACTACTCCACCAGCTCTGACGTGCTGGTGGTGATGGTCAAAACCAAGGCCGAAGGCTGCTCGCGTTATGAAGCCATGGCGCCCATCGACCAGTTGATGTGGAAGATGCAGAACACCGAGGGCGTGCAATCGGCAATCTCGTTGGTGACGGTGTCCAAGCAGATGATCAAGGGCATGAACGAAGGCAACCTGAAATGGGAAACCCTGTCGCGCAACCCCGACGTTTTGAACAACTCCATCGCGCGAGCCGATGGCCTGTACAACAACAATTGCTCACTGGCGCCGGTGCTGGTGTTCCTCAACGACCACAAGGCCGAAACCCTCGACCGTGCGGTGCATGCGGTGCAGGAATTCGCCAAGGACAACAACAAGGACGGCCTGGAATTTATCCTCGCCGCCGGTAATGCCGGGATCGAAGCGGCCACCAACGAGGTGATCAAAGAGTCGGAGCTGATCATCCTGATTCTGGTGTACCTGTGTGTGGCGACCATGTGCATGATCACCTTCCGTTCCTGGGCGGCGACCCTGTGCATCGTGCTGCCGCTGGTGCTGACCTCGGTGCTGGGCAACGCGCTGATGGCGTTCATGGGCATTGGCGTCAAGGTGGCGACCTTGCCGGTGGTGGCGCTGGGCGTGGGCATTGGCGTGGACTACGGCATCTATATCTACAGCCGCCTGGAAAGCTTCCTGCGCGCCGGTTTGCCGCTGCAAGAGGCGTACTACCAGACGCTCAAGTCCACCGGTAAAGCGGTGCTGTTCACCGGCCTGTGCCTGGCCATTGGCGTGTGCACGTGGATATTCTCGGCCATCAAGTTTCAGGCCGACATGGGCCTGATGCTGACCTTTATGCTGCTGTGGAACATGTTCGGCGCGCTGTGGCTGCTGCCGGCGCTGGCGCGGTTCCTGATCAAGCCCGAGAAGCTGGCGGGGCAGAAGGGCAATTCGCTGTTCGCCCACTGATCCAAAGGGGTTGCCGAAACGCCGTGGCCTGTGCCACGGCGTTTTGCATGGCGCGGCCTTGGGTCGATGCAACAATTTGCCCTATCATGCGGTCTTTCCTCTTGATGATTGATGGTTATGACTGCCGACACTGCTACCTTGCTCGACGCTTTTAAAGACTGCCAGATGGTCGAAATCGACGGGCTGCACACCTTCGATTTCAGCCTGGATGAACACACACTGCTGATCATTTGCATGGACGGTCGCGCCGAGAAACGCTGGAGTTTCAGCCTGGAGCAGGTTCGCGCGGCGATCTTTGATCAAACTTTGCAAAGCTGGACCCTGACGGGTGACTCGGGCGAGCATCGCCTGGTGTGCATGAACGGCGTCACCGGCAATAATAACGATGAGGAAGAAGCAGATGATGATGCGTAAATTCTGGCCCCTGCTGATGGCGGGCAGTGTGGGTGCGATGTCGGTGCACGCCGCACCGGCACAGACCTTTGAGCTGTTAGTGGGCAGCTACACCGCCGGCACCAGCGAAGGCATCTACCGCCTGCAATTCGACAGCCGCACCGGCCAGTTCAACGGTAAACCGGTGCTCGCCGCCAAAGCTGAAAACCCGTCTTGGCTGACGCTCTCCAAAGACCAGAAACACCTGTTTGTGGTCAACGAAAACGGCCCCGGCCAGCACGACCCGGTTGGGCGTATCAGCAGTTACAGCATCAGCCCGAACAATCATCAACTGACCCTGATCAACCAGGTGCAAAGCCTGGGCAACGAGCCGACGCACTCCAGCCTCGCCGCTGACGGGCGTTACCTGTTCGTCGCCAACTATTCGGTACTCGAAGATCCGGGCGGCAGCCTGGCGATTCTGCCGGTCGCCGCCACGGGCAAATTGTCGGCGCCGGTGCAAATGAGCGCGCACCCGGCCAGCCGCGTGAACCCGGAACGCCAAGCCTCCAACCATGTGCATTCGGTGGTGTCGTCGCCGGACGGCAAGTATGTATTTGTGCAGGACCTGGGCGCAGACAAGCTGTTCGCCTACCGTTACAACCCCAACGCCCATCACGAGCAGCCACTCACCCCGGCCGACCCGGCTTCGGTGCAGTTGCCGGGTGGCAGCGGCCCGCGTCACTTGCTGTTCAGCGCTGACGGCAAGCACGCCTGGCTGACCACCGAGATGAGCGCGCAGGTCGCGGTGTTTGATTACAACGACGGCAAGCTGACGCAAACCCAACTGGTCGACTTTGCTGCCGGGCAACCCGTGTCCGACAAGGCTGGCGCCGCGTTGCACGCTTCAAGCGACGGTAAGTTCCTTTACGTGAGCAACCGTGGCACCGCCAATCAGATGCTGGTGTTCAGCATCGACCCGGCCACCGCGCACCTCACGGAACTGCAGCGCCGCACCGTAGAAGGCGACCACCCACGCGAGTTCAGCCTGGACCCGAGCGGCAAGTTTTTGCTGATCGCCAACCAGAAAAGCAACGAAATTGTGGTGGTCGAACGTGACCCGAACACCGGCCTGCTGGGTAAAACCGTGCAGAAATTGCCGATCGATGCGCCCAGCGACCTCAAGTTTCTGCTCCGTCAATAAGCCACAGGCCCCGCATTGCGGGGCCTGACTCGTTGTATTAATTCTATTAATAGCGGCTAATGTTTCAATGCATTTCTAAGGTGCAGCCCTCGGGCGTAAGTTGGGTTCCAAGGCCTTCCCCGGCCACCCAACCAAACGAACACAAGGGTCACCGCCATGAACTTCAATCTCTTCTCGATCATCGCCGCTTCCGCAGTGTCCGCCACCGTGGCCTTGCCGGCCGCCGCCAGCGTTGACGTTATCGGTAAAAAATCCAGCACCAGCGCCTACACCCAGAAATACCTGCAACAAAGCGCGAATTTCTACGCCGCCCTCGACCACAAAACCCAGCACTGAGCGTAAGCCGGTCGACAGTTCAACTGTGTGTGGCTTGATCGTTCCCACGCTCTGGGTGGTAATGCATCCCGTGACGCTCCGCGTCACCTTGCTAAGGCATTGAGCATTGCGTGACCCAGAGCGTCCAGGGCGGCGTTACCACGCAGAGCGTGGGGACGATTGATTCAGGGTTTTGCCATGATGGCGATGAACAGCGGCGACTCCAGAAAGCGCTGTAGCCACGCGTGCAGACGGTGATACGGCGTGGCTGCAAACCACGCCCGATCAACATGCGCGAACTGCCGCACAAACGGCGCCAGGGCCACATCGGCCAAACTCAAATGCTCGGCCAGCAAGTATTCCCGTCCGGCCAATAACCCCTCCAGCTTGTGCAAAAACACCTCGCCCCCGGCCCGATAATTTTCCATCGGCTGCTCGGGGTAGCGCTCGGCGTACTTGTATCGATCCAAATGATGTTTGAACGCCTGGTCGTTCTCGGCAATCAGCGCCAGCACTGCCGGGTCGCCTTGCAGCCACCAATCCTCAGGGTCGTGCTGCGCCAGCGCCCATTGCATGATCTGCAAACTCTCATCAATCACCAAGCCGCCCACGCTCAACACCGGCACCGTGCCTTTGGGCGACAGCGCAAGCATGTCGGCCGGCTTGGCCTTGAGGCTCACCTCAATGATGCGCACCGGCACGCCGCTGTAGCGCAACGCTAGCCGCGCTCGCATCGCGTAAGGGCAGCGGCGAAACGAATACAGCAGCGTTTCGCTCACTTGACCTCCACAGTACTCAGCCCGTTGCCCTGGCGTTTAACCTGGATCTGCACCGGGATGCGCTCGTGCATTTCCTGCACGTGAGAGATCACCGCGACTTTGCGGCCCTGCGCCTGCAAACCATCCAGCGCGTCCATCGCCAGTTGCAGCGATTCGGGGTCGAGGCTGCCAAAGCCCTCATCGATAAACAGCGACTCGATCTTCAACGTGCTCGACGCCATCGACGCGAGGCCCAAGGCGAGTGCCAGCGACACCAGGAACGTTTCGCCACCCGACAACGAGTGCACCGAGCGCAATTCATCGCCCATTTCCGTGTCCATCACCAACAACCCGAGCATGCTGCCGCCGCGTTTGAGGCGGTAGCGACGCACCAGTTGGCGCAACTGCACGTTGGCGTGGTGCACCAGCAGGTCGAGGTTGTAGGCCTGGGCGATCTTGCGGAAGGTGTCGCCGGTGGCCGAGCCGATCAGCGCATTCAGGCGTGCCCAGCGCTGCCACTCTTCATACGCCTTGCTGATCTGTTCGGCCAACGCGTGGTTGGCGTCCTGCCGGCGTTGGTCTTCGGCCTGGCGCGCGCGCAATTCGGCGCAGTGTTTCTCGCCGTCGGTGAGTTGCTGGTTGAGTGCGGCCAGTGTGCTGTCGAGCGCTTCGGCTTCCAGGTTGCCGTTGTGCAATGCCTGATGCTCGGCGAGGCGTTGCTCGCGTTCTTGCAGCAACACCTTGGCTTGTTCAACGGCTTTTTCGCTGTGTTGCAGCTGTTGACGCAATTCGCTGACGCCGCTGTCGCTAACGGCCAACAAGCGCGTCAGCCCGTTGTCATCGAGTTCGCCGTGCTGCGCGCGCCACTCGGCCAGGCGCGCGTCGAGGCTTTGCTGCTCGGCGGCCAGTGCGTGCTGGCGCTCTTGCTGTGCTTTGAGGTCGGCAGCCAATTGGGTCAGGGTGTTGCGCAGGTCTTGCAACTGTTGGTTGGCGTCGGCCTCGCTTTGGCGTGACTGCAGCACCGCGTTTTCGAGTTGCTGTTGCCACTGCTCGGCACTCGCGTGATCACCCAACAAGGCGCCGAGTTTTTCCTCGGCGGCGTGTTGTTGGCTGGCCAATTCGCTGACCTGTTGCTGCAGCGCGTCCAACTGCTGCTGGCGATGTTGCTGATGGGTCTGTTGTTTCTCGATGGCCTGCTGGCGCTCTTGCTGTTCGGCCACTTCGTCGCGCTGATGGCCCAGTTGTTCCAGGCGCTGGCTCACCTGCTGGTCCAACTGCATGAAGGTTGCCGCCGGTTCGCGGCGTAAGCCTTCCAGGGTTTCAGCGGGTAACAGGCTGGCAAACGCAGTGAGTTCTTCGTCAAGCCGCTCGCGGTCGTTGGACAGCTCGCGCTGTTGGTCCACCAGCAATTGCCGGGCTTTTTGGCTGGCGTCCTGCGCGGCTTGCAGTTGTTGCTGCAAACGCCCGGCATTTTGTTGCAGGTTGAGCAGGGCGCCCTGGCGTTGTTCGTCCGCAGTGATGCTTTGTGTCAGTTGGGCCAGTTGCTGGGCCAGCCAGGCGCTGCGCTTGGCGGCGTCCTGATTGAACAGCGAGGCCGACAGCGGGTGTGCCTCCAGGCTCGGCGTCAGGCCTTGTTGTTGCGTCGCCAGTTGCTCTTGCTGCTGCAAAAATTCCTTTTGCTGGGCAATCAGCCCACCCACTTCGCCGCGCAGCTCGGTGAGTTTTTCCTTGAGCGTGTCCACGGCTTTCTGTGCGCTGGCCGCTTCATTTTCGTCATGGCGACCGAGGCTTTGCAGCAAGGCTTCGGGCTGGTGATACGGATGCTCATGGCTGCCGCACACCGGGCATGGCTGTTCATCCTGCAACTGTTCGCGCAATTCCTCGACGCTGGCGCTGCGGGCCAGGCGCTGGCGTTCGAGCAATTGCCGGGTCACCGTCAGGGTGTGTTCGGCCACGCTGAGTTCGGCCTTGGTTTGCAGGCCGGTTTGGTTCAGTTGCTCGCGTTGCTGTTGCGCCTCCGCAAGTTTTTGCGTGAGGCTGGCGGCCTGCTGATCAAGCTGCTGCTGGCTGTCCCACAAACGCGTCAAGTCTTCGAAAGCGCGCTGTTGTTTGCGATTGTCTTGCAACAGGCTCGCAAGTAACTGGATCTGCTCGGCGACAGCGTGCGGTTCGGCACCGGCTTCCTGATACAACAGGTCCAACGCATCGCGTTGCTCAGCAAATTTTTCGGCGGCGGTGGTCGCGCGCTGTTCAAGCTGCGGCAGTTCAGCCTGGCCCTTGTTCAAGCGGTTGCCGATCAGCATCAGCTGTTGCAGGCGGTCGCGGTAGGCGCTCCAGGCATCACTCAGCGGCGCGAGGGCGGCGCTGCGTTCCAGTTCGGCGGCCAGGCGTTGCAAGCGCTCGGCGACCTGGCGGTGTTTTTCCTGCAAGGCTTGCAGCAACACCTGGCCTTCGCTGCAAGCGGTGTGTTGCTGCTGTTGGTCGTCGCTGCGTTTGGCCAGGTCTTTGGTCAGGTGGGCGAGGGTGCTTTGTTCTTCAAACGCTTGACGCAGCAATGGCAGGGCGTCGGCCTGGTTTTTCAGCGCGTCGGCGAGTGCCGCCTGGGCTTCGGCTTGCTGTTGTTGCGCCTGCTCCTGACGGGCATGCAGGGCGGTTTGCTGCTCGATGTGTTGCTGAATGTGTGCGGCGAGCGGCGTCAGTAACGTGCCGAGTTCAGCCTGCCGTGCAAACTGATGGCGTTGCGGCGCCAGTTGCTCCAGAAGGCTCAAGTCCTGACGTTGCGCGCCCTGGCCGTCCCAATGCTGTTGGGCCTGTTGCAGTTGCTCCATCGCGTTCTGCTGGCGTTCCTGCCATTCGCGCAGTTCCTTGAGCCAGGTGTGCTGAAGCTCCAACTGCTTGAGCTGCGCCTGCTGGGTCTTGAGCTGTTGCTGGGCTTCGGCCAGCTGTTGATCAAGTTCGGCGCGCGCTTCGGGCGCCAACGGCACCACGCCGGTGGCCTGGTCTTGCAGGTGTTTGTGCGCGTCTTTGGCGTCTTTGGCCTTGTCGAAGGCGCGGCGCCCCAGCTGGGTGTAAAGCGCGGTGTCAGTGAGCTTTTCGAGCAGCTCGCTGCGCTCGTTGTCGTTGGCCTTGAGGAACGCGCTGAACTCGCTTTGCGCCAACAACACCGCACGCGTGAACTGCTCGAAATTCAGGCCCAGCGCCAGTTCCAACTGGGTTTTGTATTCGGTTTTCTGGCTGGCCAGCAGTTGGTCGCTGTCGAGGTCGATCAGGCTTTGCCGGCTGTTCTGTAATTTGCCGCTGGCCTTGTCGCGCGCGCGGTTGGCTTCCCAGCGCGCACGGTAGCGGCGGCCGCTGACACCGACAAAATCGACCTCGGCGTAACCGCCGCCCGTGCCGCGCCGTATCAAGGTGCGTGGGTCGCCGATGGAAATATCGCTGTCGGCATCCGGCATTTTCGCCTGGCCGGTATCACCCAAGCGCGGCACCGCGCCAAACAGCGCCAAGCACAGCGCATCTAGCAGGGTACTTTTACCCGCGCCGGTCGGCCCGGTAATCGCGAACAACCCGGCGCTGGCCAAGGGTTCGGCGGTAAAGTCGATGTCAAACGGCCCCGCCAGCGAGGCGAGGTTTTTCAGGCGGATGGCGAGAATTTTCATGGCTGTTCAGCTCCCTGTTGCACTTCCTGGAGCAGCACGGCGAAATCCTTCAAGGTCTGTTCATCAACTTCACTGCCGTAGCTGTCTTGCCAGGCGCGGCTGAACAGCTCCTGCGGCGTGAGCTGGTCGAGTTCGATCAGGCGCTCCTCATCCGTGGCGTCGCTGCCGCGTTTGCCGGCATATTCGGCGGCGATGCGCACCAGGCGCACGGCTTTGCCTTGCAGGGCGGTTTCGACTTGCTGGCGCAGGTCTGGCTGCGGCTCGTCAAGGCGCACGCGCACTTCCAGCCACGGCTGGCGCTGGGTGTCGGCGAGCAAGTCGATGTCGGGCAAGTCGCCCAGTTGTTTAAGAATATCCGCCAGCGGTGCGGCCTCAAGGCGTTGCAGGTTGACCGAGCGCGGGATCAGGCGCGGCTCGACGCTGAGCAGTTTTTCGCCCTCGAACGTCACATCGAGAATCTGGTGTTTGTAGCCGATTTCGGAAAACGACAGCNGAGGGGGGAGGGGGGGAGCCGCTGTAGCGAATGCGTTCCTCGCCATTCACCCGTTGCGGCTTGTGCAAATGGCCGAGGGCGACATAGCCGATACTCGCATCGAACAGCTTGGCTGGCAGCGCCTCGGCATTGCCGATGATCAGGCTGCGCTCGGAATCTTCCGACACCGAACCGCCCGCCATGTGCGCGTGGCTGATGGCAATCAACGGCTGGCCTTTTTTGCGTTTGGCATTCGCAGCGGCGATCAGCCATTCATGCACCTGGCCAATGCCGCGCAGGTAATCATCGCCCAAGTGCGCGCCGGTGACTTCTGCCGGGCGCAAAAACGGCAGCGCCAGGCACCACGCGGCGACCTTGCCTTTGGCGTCGGGCAGCGGGATCAGCAAGCGTTCGGCATCCAGTTGGCCGTCATCCAGCCACAGTACCCGGCCCAGCGCATGGGTGCGCAGGCGGCGCATCAACGGCGCGGGCAATTCGATGCGCGAGCCGGAATCGTGGTTGCCGGCGATCATCACAATCGTGAGTTTCGGGTTTTGTTCGTGGGCGCTGATGATGAAATCGTACAGGCGCTCCTGGGCCTTGAGCGGCGGGTTGACCGTGTCGAAAATATCGCCGGCGATCAGCAATACATCCGGGCGCTGGGCTTTCAGCTGGCCGAGCAGCCATTCGAGGAAACAGGCGTGTTCGAAGTCGCGTTCCTGGCCATGCAGGTTTTGGCCAAGGTGCCAGTCGGAGGTGTGAAACAGACGCAAGGCGAACTCCGTGGAGAAGATGAAAAGAAGGGGAGTTTACCTGTAAACCTGTTAGAGGGGGCTTGCTCCCGATGGCGGTGCGCCAGTTGACACTTGTATTGACTGAACCACCGCTATCGCGAGCAAGCCCGCTCCCACAGGGGTTGTGCGGTGTGCAGGTAGATTGAGTGCTGGCCTTGAACGCTGCAGGTCAAATGTGGGAGGGGGCTTGCTCCCGATGGCGGTGCGCCAGTTGACACTTGTATTGACTGAACCACCGCTATCGCGAGCAAGCCCGCTCCCACAGGGGTTGTGCGGTGTGCAGGTAGATTGAGTGCTGGCTTTTAACACTGCAGGGCAAATGTGGGAGGGGGCTTGTCCCGCTCCCACAGGGGTTGTGCGGTGTGCAGGTAGATTGAGTGCTGGCTTTTAACACTGCAGGGCAAATGTGGGAGGGGGCTTGAACTGGCCTAATGATCCCGGACACCTCTTAAGGGCGATATGATTCGCCCAATCAGGAGGTTCCATGCAAGAACGAAAGACCTACTTGAACTGGCCTAATGATCCCGGACACCTCTTAAGGGCGATATGATTCGCCCAATCAGGAGGTTCCATGCAAGAACGAAAGACCTACACCCGCGAGTTCAAGCAACGTGCTGCAAGCATGGTTCTTGATGATAACTGCTCAGTTACTGACGTCTGTGCATCGATGGACGTTGGCCCTACGGCTCTGCGCCGCTGGATTGATCAGGTTCGCAAAGAGCGTCAGAAAGGGCAGCCAATGGCAGGTACCAAGGCCATCAGCGATGAACAGCGAGAGATTCAACAGCTGCGAGCCAAGGTCAAGCGCCTGGAGACCGAGGCTGAAATCTTAAAAAAGGCTACGGCTCTCTTGATGTCGGATCCCGATCGTTTTTCCTGATCGAGGAGCTGAGAGAGTCGAGCTCATATCCGACCCGCCTGCTTTGTAGTGCGCTTGGTGTTTCCCGCAGCGCGTTTTATGAGTGGCTTAAGCGTCGCTCAGCGCCGAATACCAAGCGTGACGCGCTCAGAGTAAAAGTCGTGCAACTGCATGACGAAAGCCGGGGAAGTGCAGGCGCGCGGATGATCTCTCAGCACTTGAAGGCCCAGCAGATCAAAGTGGGACGGCATCTGGCCGGAAAACTCATGGCGGAGGCAAATCTGGCCAGCAGGCAGCGCCGCCGCCATCAATATCGCTCTAGAGGCGTCGAAGCATTTGTGGCCAAGAACCTGCTCGAGCGTAATTTCGAGCCAACCGCAATCAATCAGGTCTGGTGCGGCGACGTTACCAGCCTGATGGTTGGTAAACGCTGGTATCACTTGGCAGCGGTCATTGATCTGTTCGCCCGCCGAATCGTTGGCTGGGCGTTTTCTCTGATTCCAGCCTGATGGTTGGTAAACGCTGGTATCACTTGGCAGCGGTCATTGATCTGTTCGCCCGCCGAATCGTTGGCTGGGCGTTTTCTCTGATCAATGACGCCACCCTGGTTAGCAGGGCGCTGAGAATGGCGGTGGAGGTTCGAGGCAAACATGCAGGCTTGATGTTTCATTCGGATCAAGGCTGCCAATACACCAGCCAGCTCTTTCAGTCCGAACTGCTGGAGCATGGGATAACGCAAAGCATGAGCCGCAGAGGGCAGTGCTGGGACAACGCGCCAACAGAACGTTTCTTCGGGACGCTCAAATCAGAGTGGGTGCCCACCAAGGGCTACACGACAGTTGAAGATGCGAGGCAGGATATGACCAACTTCTTCATGCGATACAACCGAATCAGGCTCCACAGCTACAACAACTATCTGTCGCCAATAGCCATGGAGCAAAAAGCGGCATCATGCGATACAACCGAATCAGGCTCCACAGCTACAACAACTATCTGTCGCCAATAGCCATGGAGCAAAAAGCGGCATAAACACCGTAATCGGTGTCCGGGATTACTTGACCAGTTCAGCTTGCTCCCGATAGCAGTTTTACAGTTGATACATGAGTTGACTGACCCGCCGCCATCGGGAGCAAGCCCCCTCCCACAGTTTTGTGGGAGGGGGCTTGCTCCCGATAGCAGTTTTACAGTTGATACATGAGTTGACTGACCCGCCGCCATCGGGAGCAAGCCCCCTCCCACAGTTTGACCTCATTCGGCTTAGATGATCGTTCCCACGCTCTGCGTGGTAAGGCCGCTCCGGACGCTCTGCGTCCTGAGTGGTTGAAGCAGATCAAAGGCGGATTTGCATACACAGCAGATCTGCTTTTTTTGCTCTCTGTGGGAGGGGGCTTGCTCCCGATAGCAGTTTCACAGTTGATACATGAATTGACTGACCCACCGCCATCGCGAGCAAGTCCCCTCCCACAGTTTGACCTCATTCGGCTTAGATGATCGTTCCCACGCTCTGCGTGGTAATGCCGCTCCGGACGCTCTGCGTCCTGAGTGGTTGAAGCAGATCAAAGGCGGATTTGCATACACAGCAGATCTGCTTTTTTTGCTCTCTGTGGGAGGGGGCTTGCTCCCGATAGCAGTTTTACAATTGATACATGAGTTGACTGACCCGCCGCCATCGGGAGCAAGCCCGCTCCCACAGTTTGATTGGCCGCCATCAGTCAGGCATGTTCTCTGACGTCACGATCAGCGGCGGGATATGCACCCGATGCCGTACCGGGTCGAAGCCTTCTGCGCTTTGCAATTGCACCAGTAATTCCACCAGCGCGGTCGCCGTCGGGCGTGGCTGTGAGTCCATCACCACATCGATCAGGCCCTGGCGCAGCGCCTGACGTGACAGCTCGGTGGACTCCTGCAAAATGCAGCACAGCGCCGGGCGCTTGGGCAATTGCGCGAGGGCACTGATCACGCCGTCGCCGCCGCCGCCCACCACGCATACGCCGCGCAGGTCGGGGTGGCGGGTGAGCAGGTCGAGGGTGGCTTCTTCGGTAATGTCGCAGTTGTCCAGGTTGATCAGCGGGTCCAGCGGTTTTAGCCCCGGCGCGTGTTCCGCGAGGTAGCTGTGCAGGCCTTCGACACGCGCCTGATGGCCAAGAAACCGATGACCGCCGAGCAAGATTCCGACGCTGCCTTTGCGGGCGCCACAGGTGCGTGCCAGCAGCCAGCCCATGGTGCGCCCGACCACATGATTGTCCTGGCCCACGTAGGGCTCGGCGGCTTGCTCATGGATAGCCGAGAGCAGGGCGACCACCGGCACACCGGCTTCGCGGATTTGCGCGAGGGTGGCGTTGATCAGCGGGTGGGCAAAGCTGACCACGGCGAGCGCATCGCACTGCACCGCCAGTTGTTCTATCTGAGCGACGATGGCGCTGGGGCTGCGGTCAACGATGTACTCGAACTGGCAGGTCAGGTTGGCCGTGGCGTGGTGGTGCGCCGCCTCGCTGATCGACTGCGCAAGGTTGGCGTAGAACGCCTGGGCGGTGCCCAGCAGCAGAATGCCGAAGCGGTAAGTCGGGCGGCGTTCGCGAATGCGCTGGCCGATCAGCCGCGCAGCAAAGTAGCCCACGGCTTCGGCGGCCTGGAACACCTGTTCAGCGGTGCCTGGGTTGACCGGTGCGCGCGCGTTGAGCACCCGGTCGACGGTGGCCACACTGAGGCCCGCGTGGGCGGCGACGGTGGCGATGGTTGGGCGTTTATGGTTGTGCATGACAGGCCCCTTATGCGTCTTGATAGAAAACCATCAAGCTGCTCTTGGCCTGGATGATAGCTTGATAGGGAATGGATTCAAGGCCTTGAGGCCGATTTAGCCGCGCTCTATCTTTTGCTTCGCACAGCCTCTGAAACCACACGCTTGCGGAGAACAATAAGAATGCCTGAACACACCGCTCATCCCACCCGTCGCGACTACAGCCTCACCGGCCCGGAAGCCGCTCGCGCGGCTCAAAAAGGCCTGGTCTCGGCCAGTTGGTACCAGTCGCCGATCTCGCGTAAACGCATGAAAGAACTGATGCAGCGCCGTGACGCCCCGGCGCTGCTCGACACCGCGCTCTGGGTGCTGGCGTTGCTGGCGAGCGGCTTCGGCGGCTACTTGTTCTGGGGCACATGGGCCTGTGTGCCGTTTTTTGTCGCCTATGGCGTGCTGTATGGCACCGCCTCTAACCCGCGCTGGCATGAAACCGGCCATGGCACCGCGTTCAAGACCCGCTGGATGAATGACGCGCTGTATCAAGTGGCGAGTTTTATGTGCCTCTTCGAGCCGCATGTGTGGCGCTGGAGCCACGCCCGACACCATACCGACACCATCGTGGTCGGGCGTGACCCGGAGATCGTCGAGCCGCGCCCGCCGAGCCTGCTGATGATGGGCCTGAGCCTGTTCAATTTGCCGCTGGCGTGGAAGACCTTCAGTGGCGTGGCGCGCCATTCGATCGGCAAGATGAGTGCTCAGGAGCAGGACTTTATCCCTGAGTCGGAGTGGCCCAAGGTGTTTCGCGCAGCGCGTATCTGGGTCGCGATTTACGCCGTTGTCATCGGCACGGCGTTGTACCTGCACAGTGGGTTGCCGCTGATGCTGGTGGGCCTGCCGAGTCTTTACGGTGCCTGGCTCGGCTACCTGTTCGGCCTCACCCAGCACGTCGGTTTGGCCGAGGATGTGCTCGACCACCGCAGCAATTGCCGCACGATCTACATGAATCGCGTGCTGCGCTTTATCTACATGAACATGAACTACCACCTTGAGCACCACATGTACCCGATGGTGCCGTACCACGCCCTCGCGCAACTGCACCAGGAGATCCGCGACGACTGCCCGCCGCCTTACGCGAATATCGTTGAGGCCTTTAAGGAAATCATCCCGACGCTCTGGAAGCAGCGCAGCGACCCTGCGTATTTCGTGCAGCGCCCGTTACGCCCGCGCCCTGAACCGGCCGCAGACGCCGTTGTGCAGGCAGACGCCTGCGCGCGCTGATACCTCCCAATTACAAGAGAAAACGCCATGAACGATCAATGGATCGATGTCTGCGCCGTGGGCGAAATAGACGAAGAAGATGTGTTGCGCTTCGACCACGGGCCGCACACCTACGCGGTTTACCGTTCCGCCGATAATCAGTTTTTTGCCACCGATGGCCTGTGCAGCCACGAGAAAATTCACCTCGCCGACGGCCTGGTGATGGACCACATCATCGAGTGCCCCAAGCACAACGGGCGCTTCGACTACCGCACCGGCCAGGCGATGGGCGCGCCGGTGTGCATCAACCTCAAGACTTACCCGGTTCGGGTCGAAGCGGGGCGGGTGCTGCTCGCTGTCACGGCGTGATGATGAACAACCCGCTGATTATCGTCGGCGCCGGCCATGCCGGTGGCCGCGCAGCACTGACCCTGCGCGAAGAGGGCTACACCGGGCGCGTGATCCTGATCGGCGATGAGCCGCACTTGCCCTACGAGCGACCGCCGCTGTCCAAGGGCGTGTTGCAGGGCAACATGGACCTGGCAGGCTGCAGCCTGCTCGACAGCGTTCGGCTTGCCGAGTTGGGCATCGAGCATATAGCGGGTAACCCGATGACCCGGTTGCAGCCGCACGAGCATCGCCTGCAATTGGCTGATGGCCAGTGGCTGCCGTATGCCGGCTTGTTGCTGGCCACCGGTGGCAGGGCGCGGCGTTTGCCCGCCAACCTGGCGCACGTGCTGTACCTGCGCACCCATGATGACGCGGTGGCCTTGCGCAGCGCATTACGCCCCGGCGCACGGCTGGTGATTATCGGTGGCGGGTTTATCGGCCTGGAAGTCGCAGCCAGCGCCCGAGCCTTGGGCTGCGCAGTGACGGTGCTAGAAGCCGGGCCGAGGTTGGCGGGCAGAGTGCTGCCGCCGGTGATTTCGCAGGCGCTGCTCGACCTGCATCGCCAGCACGCCGTGGACGTGCGTTTGAACGTGGTGGTAGAGGCCATTCACACCGACGCCGTGCAGTTAACCGGCGGCGAGCACGTGCCGTGCGACTGGGTGGTGGTCGGCATCGGCATGCAACCGAATATCGAATTGGCCGTGGCGGCTGGGCTCGAAACTGGGCAGGGCATTCGTGTCGACGCGCAGTTGCGCACCAGCGCGCCGGATGTGTACGCGGCGGGCGACGTCTGCGAGTTCAGCGTGGGCGGGGTTTATCAGCGTCAGGAAACCTGGCGCAACGCTGAAGCTCAGGGTCGGCATGCCGCGCTGAATTTGCTCGGGCGTGAACTGGCGTTCGAGGCGGTTCCGGGGTTCTGGTCCGATCAGTACGACTGGGGCTTGCAGACGGTGGGCGCGATCACCGCGCTGAGCGTCAGCCGGCCATTGCCTGGCGCTGGCCTGCTGCTGTTCTACCTCGCCCCCGACAGCCGCTTGCAAGGCGCCTGCGGCTGGGCGCCGGGCAACAGCGTGGCCAAGGAGATCAAACTCTGCGAACGCCTGATCAGCGCAGGCACCGTGCTCAACGAGGCCAACCTGGCCGACCCCGACCTGTCCCTTAAACAGTTGCTGCGAGGCTGATATGCGCCAATTTGTGGTATTCCAATCCCTCTGGGCCATGCAAACCGAGCCCGGCCCGCTTGAGGCGCAGCTTGACCGAATTGTCGCCGCAGGCTTTGACGGCGTCACCGATCATTACTGGAAAACCGCCGACGTGCAGCGCCTGCACGCCGCCGCCAGCGCCAGGGGTTTGCAGATCGAAGGCCAGGTGTTCCCGCAGTCGGTGGACGACCTCGCCGCCGCGCTGGAGGTGATCAGCCGCTATGGCTGCCATCACCTTACCCTGCAAGCTGATGTGCGCCCGCGCACGCAGGCCGAGGCGGTGCGGCTGATCGAAGGCTGGCAGCGCCTGGCCGAGCAGGTGGATTTCCCGATTCTGCTGGAAACCCACCGCTATCGCCTCACCAGCGACTTGCTGTTCACCCTCGACCTGCTGGCGCAGATGCCCGACCTCAAACTGCTGGCCGACTTGTCCCACTACGTGGTCGGCCGCGAGTTGCCCGAGCCCGGCGCCTCGGAAGACGACGAGCAGATCCGCACGATCCTGCGGCATAGCTGGGGTTTGCACGGTCGCGTGGCCAGCAGCGAGCAGGTGCAGGTCTCGCTGGACTTCCCTCAGCACCAGGCTTGGGTGCAGCGTTTCACCGACTGGTGGCGCTACGCTATCGAAGACTGGCTGCGCCGCCCTGACGCCTCGCACAGCCTGTCCTTCACCTGCGAATTAGGCCCGCCGCCGTATGCGATCACTGATGCGCAGGGGCATGAGATCAGTGATCGCTGGGCGCAGGCGTTGAAGATGAAAAGCTTGATTCGCAAGGTCTGGGACGATTGTTGTGCAGCACGCTAGCTGCCTATAAAAAGCCGGTGCTGACCGCCACAATCAAAAACACCCCGAGCAACGCGCGATAGATCACAAACGGCCAGGTAGAGAACCGCTCCAAAAACCGCATCAGCCCCCAAATCGCGAAGAACGCCGACACGCTGGCGACCACCAGGCCGAAGAGCAAGTGCGGCCAGGCATGGGCGGGCAGGTCGGCGTGCAGCAGCACCCACAGCTCTTTCAAGCCGGCGAGGGCAATCGCCGGCAGGCCGAGCAGGAACGAGAAGCGCGCCGCTTCTTCACGCTTGAAGTTCAAAAACAGTGCTGCGGTCAGTGTGGAGCCGGACCGCGAGACACCGGGAATCAGCGCGCCGATCTGTGCAATACCCACTATCAGCGCATCGCGCAGGCGCATTTGGCTCACGTCACGGGTGTGCCGCGCGCGCAGCTCGGCGGCGGCCAGCAGCACCGCCATGACCACGCATGAAATGCCGATCACCATCAGGCCGCGCAACGGCGAATTACAGCTGTTCAAGGTCGACGACAGCGCCAGGCCCGCGATACAAATCGGGATAGTCGCCAGCACAATCGCCACCGCCAGCTTGAACCATTGGTTGTCGTAATCACCTTGGCGCACGGCGCCGATGCTGCCGCTGACCACTTGGCGCACATCACGCCAGAAGTAACTGACCACCGCCGCGAGTGCCGCCAACTGCATGGCAGCCGAAAACGCCGAACCCGGGTCTTGCCAGCCGAGCAGGGCAGGCACCACACGCATGTGCGCGGTGGACGACACCGGTAATAGTTCGGTAATGCCCTGGATCACGCCCAGGATGAAGATCTGCAGGTAGTCCAGGGAAGCAAAGCCCACATCCAGGCCGGCGGAACAGACGTTTGTCACAGTGCATGTCCTTGAAATAAAGAGTCTTTGAAAAACGCAATGGGCGAAGTTTATTCTAAATGTTTCAATATTTTGGACATGGCCGGACAAATCCGCAATCGGTTCAGCAAACAGAAAGGTTATGCAATGTATTGGCCTGCGCGGGCATTTTGTGAACAATGGCGCCTTGCCTGTTTTGACCGAGAGCCCAATGCCTGAAACCACCGTCGAATTGATCCAGACCGGCCCCGAAGCGTCTGAGCTGATCCGTAATCTTTACCAGTACTACGCCTATGAATCGTCGGACTGGGAACAGGAAGACGTAGAGGCCGATGGCCGCTTTTATATCCATGACGAGCACCTGACGCGCTACTGGCAGGACCCGCAATGGAGCGCCAACCTGCTGCTGGTAGATGGCTCTATCGCCGGCTTCCTGCTGATTGAAGGCAGTGAATTACCCGGCATCGATGCGCTGGAGCTGGCCGACCTGTTCATCCTCAAGCGCTATCGCCGCAAGGGCATTGGCCGTGCCATCGCCACGCAGGTGTTGAGCAGTGGCCAGAGCCATTGGCTGGTGCGTTTTTTTGACCAGGATGAAGTGTCGCAGGCGTTCTGGAGCGCAGTGCTGGACGACTTGCCATGCTCGGTGCAGTCCATCGAGCTGGAGGATGACCCGCAATTGGTGAATTACTTGATTACGCGGGCGGCGCTGCATTAAACGCCTGCTGCATCGCTTGGGGTGGCTGCCCGAATGCGCGCAAAAACGCCTGGCGCATGCGCTCGCGATCACCAAACCCGCTTTCGCGGGCCACCACTTCAACCGGGTGCCGGCTGGTTTCCATCAGCGCCCGCGCCGCTTCGACGCGCAGCGCTTCGATGGCCTTGGCCGGGGTCTGCCCGGTTTCTTCACGAAACACCCGGCTGAATTGGCGCGGGCTGAGCCGGGCCACTTCCGCCAGGGCTTCTACAGACAAGTCGTGGGTCAGGTTCTCGCGGGCATAGGCCAGCGCCAGTTGCACGCGGTCGGATTTGGGGTCCAGCTCCAACAACGCCGATAATTGCGACTGTTCACTGCCTCGGCGTTGCGCGATCACCAGCTTGCGCGCGATACGCCGCGCCAGGTCGCTGCCCAAGTCGGCCTCGACCATCGCCAATGCCAGGTCGACCCCGGCGCTCATGCCGGCCCCCGTCCACACTTGCCCGTCGACCACGAACAGCTTGTCTTCTTCCAACTGGATACGCGGGTAGCGCTTGCGGAACGCCGGGGCGTGAATCCAGTGAGTGGTGGTGCGTTTGCCCTCAAGCAAACCGGCTTCGGCCAACACGAAGATGCCCATGCACAGCGAGGCCACACGTCGCGATTGCGCGGAGGCGGCCTTGACCAGTTCGAGCAGGTTGGCTTCCGGCAAGCGAAATTCCAGGTAGCCGCTGACGATCAGCGTGTCATAACCCTGCGCGCGGATCGGCGAGGTATTCACGGAAAAGCCCTGCGAGGTCATGACGGCGCCGCCGCTCTCCGACACCAGGTGAAATTCATAGGCCGGCTCGCCGCGCAGCAGGTTTGCGCACTCGAACACCGAGCCAAGGCTGAGGCTCAACGATTGGAAGTTCGGGTAAACCATCAGCGCAACGCTGTGCATCGTTATTCTCCAGGGGCACGGGAGCGCAGATTGTCGGCGGCTGCCGCGTAAACGGCAACTGACTTTGCGTGATGTCCGAAATCCTTGCGGATATGACATTGTTGAAGTTTTTCTCGACGCCTAAGATTCCCTCAACGAGCTAGACGACTGGTCTAATCGGTGGGGAGGAAGCATGAACAACGAATCCAAAAGTGCACGCCAGACGATCCTGGACACGGCGCAATTAATTGTTAGCCGTAAGGGGTTTTCGGCGGTGGGGTTGAACGAAATACTTCAAGCCGCCGACGTGCCAAAAGGTTCGTTTTATCACTACTTCAACTCCAAAGATGCATTCGGTGTTGTATTGCTCGATACCTATTTCGACAACTATGTGCAGGGCATGGAGCAACTGTTCAAGCAGCCCGAACTGTCCGGGTCCGCCAAGTTACTGCGCTATTGGCGCTCCTGGATCGATAACCAGACCGGCTGCACCGACGCGGGCAAATGCCTTGCCGTCAAATTGGGTGCCGAGGTGTCAGACCTCTCAGAGCCCATGCGTTTGGCCCTGCAGCGCGGCACCGCACGCACCATTGCGTTACTCGCCGAGGCCCTGCAGCACGGGCTCGAAGACGGCTCGCTGACGATTGAGCAAGACCCGCAACACCTGGCCGAACGCCTGTATGCGTTATGGTTGGGGACCAGCGTCATGAGCAAGATCACCCGAACACCCGCGCCTTTTGAAGAGGCGTTACAGCTGACCCGACACTTGTTGGGTTGCCCTGAAAACACTGACATTCACATCGATCGAGGCACTGGAAAATGAAAGTATTAATGGTACTGACCTCTCACGACCAGCTTGGCGATACCGGCAAAAAAACCGGCTTCTGGCTTGAAGAATTTGCTGCACCCTATTATGTGTTCAAGGACGCCGGCGCTGAACTGGTGCTGGCATCCCCGGCAGGCGGCCAGCCTCCGCTGGACCCGGTGAGTGATGCGCCAGACGCGCAAACCGAGCAAACCCGGCGTTTCGCCGCTGACCCGGCGGCGCAGCAAGCCCTGGCCAGCACCGTCAAGCTGGACACGGTCAACGCCGACGATTTTGACACTGTATTTTACCCAGGCGGTCATGGGCCGCTGTGGGACCTGGCGGAGTCGAGCACGTCGATCTCGCTGATCGAGTCTTTCGAGCGCGCCGGCAAGCCCATCGGTTTTGTCTGCCATGCCCCCGGCGCACTGCGTCACGTCAAGGCTGTGAATGGCGAGCCGCTGGTCAAGGGCCGTCGCGTCACCGGTTTTTCGAACAGCGAAGAAGCGGCCGTGGGCCTGACTGATGTGGTGCCGTTTTTGATTGAAGATGATTTCAAGGCACTCGGCGGCCATTATGAAAAGGGCGCTGATTGGCAGTCCTTTGTACTTGAAGATGGTTTGCTGATCACCGGGCAAAACCCTGCCAGTTCCAGCGATGTCGCCAAGGCGCTGCTGAAACTCACCGCTTAACGTTAATTAATCGCTGTATTGATTGGCGGCTCGCAAGAGCCGCCAATGCTTTAGTGCGCCCTGAAGATGGAATGTTTCACATGAATAACAGCAGTTTAAATACCCCGGTCAAACTGGGCCATCACACCTTGAATAACCGCGTGGTGCTGCCGCCGCTTACGCGTCAACGCAGCGCGCAACCGGGTGATATTGCCACCGACGTGATGGCCGAGTATTACCGCCAGCGTGCCACCGCGGGTTTCATGGTCAGCGAAGGCACGCAGATCGAGCCGCGTGGCCAGGGTTACGCATGGACGCCAGGTATTTACACTCCGGCGCAAATTGACGGCTGGCGCAAAGTCACCGACGCAGTGCATGCCGAGGGCGGGGTGATTTTTGCCCAACTGTGGCATGTCGGGCGTGTGTCGCATAACGCGTTGCAGCCTGACGGCGCCGCACCCGTCGCGCCGTCTGCGATTGCCGCTGAGCAAGCCAAAGCGTTTATCGAAACCGGGCCTGGCGTGGGTGAACTCAAGCAGCCGCCCGTACCCCGCGCATTGAGTGCGCTGGAGATCGAAGAACTGGTGGGGCTTTACGCCCAAGCGGCACGCAATGCGTTGGACGCAGGCTTTGATGGCGTCGAAATTCACGCGGCCAACGGCTACCTGGTTAACCAGTTTATCTCGGCCCATGCCAACCAGCGTGACGATGAATACGGTGGGTCGTTGCACAACCGCCTGCGTTTTCTGCGCGAGATCGTCGAAGCGGTCACCGCCGTGGTCGGCCCTGAACGCCTCGGCGTGCGTTTTTCACCGCTGTTCAGCGGCACTGACGAAGACCGGGTGTATATCGGCCTGGTGGAAGAAGACCCGCACCACACGTATATCGAAGCGATCAAAGTGCTGGAAGCGTCGGGCATCGCCTACGTGTCTATCGCCGAAGCCGACTGGGACAACGCGCCGGTGCTGCCCGATACCTTCCGTGAAGCCGTGCGCAGCACCTTCAGCGGGCGGATTATCTACGCTGGCCGTTACACCGCTGAGCGCGGCGCGATACTGGTCGCGGCGGGGCTGGCGGATTTGATAGCGTTCGGCCGCCCGTTTATTGCCAACCCGGATTTGCCGCAGCGGATTTTTAACGGCTGGCCGTTGAATCCCCTGAACGCGGAAGGTTTGTACGGCGGCTCGGAACGTGGCTATACCGATTACCCGATTTACGCCGAATAAGGCGTGGGTGGTGGGTCTTTTGTGGGAGGCCCCACTGGATCTTTGATGTAGCGCTGTCGCGCATCGGGCTGGTTCGGGGTGTTCTTCAGGTTGCGTACATATCCGGTATTGGGGTTATGGCTTATATCGGTTTCGCTCTTACAGCGAGTCACTTTTGATAGAGCGCAAAAGTAACCAAAACGCTCTCGCCCCACCACTCGGCACCTCGCTTAGGCTCGGTGTGCCCGCCCGCAGGCTTGAATCCGTGGGCCGCCGCGATGGGCCATCCTTGGCCCAGCGCGGCTAACCCGGCGTCCTGCCGGGTTACCCACGGATTCAAGCCTGCGTGCGGCCATCGTGGTTTAACGGGGCGCTTCTCAGATCAAGAGCAAGAGCACGGCGGCCTGAAAGCCGACCTGAGTGGTTGAAGCAGATCAGAAGCGGATCAAGGGCGGGTTTTGCATACACAGCAGATCTGCTTTTTTTGCTTTTTGTGGGAGGGGGCTTGCTCCCGATAGCAGTTTTACAGTTGATACATGAATTGACTGACCCACCGCCATCGGGAGCAAGCCCCCTCCCACAGTTTGACCTCATTCGGCTTAGATGATCGTTCCCACGCTCTGCGTGGTAATGCCGCTCCGGACGCTCTGCGGCCTGATTGGTTGAAGCAGATCAAGGGCGGCTTTGCATACACAGCAGATTTGCTTTTTTTGCTTTTTGTGGGAGGGGGCTTGCTCCCGATAGCAGTTTTACAGTTGATACATCAATTGACTGACCCACCGCCATCGGGAGCAAGCCCCCTCCCACAGTTTGACCGAGTTCGGCTTAGATGATCGTTCCCACGCTCTGCGTGGTAATGCCGC
>NZ_LKBR01000028.1:0-58001 GCF_002723595.1 Pseudomonas sp. ICMP 460 | reverse complement strand
CGGGCTGTGGAGATTCAACTGTGGGAGCGGGCTTGCTCGCGATAGCGGTGTGTCAGTTGAACAATACTTATCTGACCCGACGCTATCGCGAGCAAGCCCGCTCCCACAAGGGAAGGTTGGGGGTGTGGGGGAGCTGGTATCGGTCAGGGCTTGCCAGGATGCGGCTCCGGGTAGTGCGCCATCACTTCCAGTGGTTTGGCATACGGTCCGTCCCACAATTGCTGATGCAGTTCGCCGATGCGCTTGGCCATCGCGTCGTCGTGCATCACCACTTCCAGGTTGCGCGAGTTGTCCAGGTAACCGCCGAGCCAATTACTGGTGCCGACCCAGGCCACGTGCCCGTCGATCTCCATGGTTTTGCTGTGGATCACCCGCGCATACGGGATGAACCCTTGCCTGGCCTCAGGCAGCGTGACGATTTTGACCTCTACGTTGGGCAGCACGGCCAGGCTTTTGAGGTAAGGCAGTTCCTGCGTGTCGGTGTTCCAGTTGGACACCATCAGCTTGATCGACACCCCACGCGCTGCGGCCGCGCGCACGGCGTTGTCGATTACCGCGTAGTACGGGCGGGTTTTGTCCGGCCCGTAGGACAGCGGTGCGTAATCGAGCAACTGCACGCGCACCTCTTTTTTCGCTTCGCTGAGCAAGCGCGGCAGTTCCACTTGTGAATCGCCCACGCCCGGCGGGTTGTAGCGTTGCGGGCTGGCGACCAAGTAGTTGCCAGTGCGTGCAGGCGCTTTGCCGGCCGCCGGTAAAGGCACGGGGGTGTGTTCGGCCAGCGCCTGTTGCGCTTGCCAGTCTTGATCGAAGATCGACTGGACCTGGCTCACCACCGTCTTGTCAGTGATCAGCAGACCGGTTTCGTGGATGTGTTCCAGCGAGCGCCAGTCGAAATTCTGGCTGCCGATAAACGCCTGGTTGGCGTCCACTACCATGTATTTGGCGTGGATGATCCCGCCACTCAGTTGCGCGTACGCCAGTACACGGAAGGTCAGGTTGGGGATCGCGCGCAAGCGTTGCAGGGTGGCGGCGTCCGACAGCTTGATGCCTTTTTCTTCGAGCAAAAAGCGAATCTTCACACCGCGTTTGCCGGCGGCTTCGAGGTGCTCGATGACCTTGTCCATCACCGAACCAGGCTGGTCGGCGGCGTAAAACTGGCCAATATCGATGCTGCTTTTGGCGCCGTCAAACAGCGCGCTCCATACCGGCCCCGGTTGGCGCAGATCGGCGGTGCCCAGCGCGGTGTCCACCGGCACGGTGTGCACCAGTTCAAACCCCGCAATTGAAAAGTCCGCCAGGGCCAGCGGACTCAGCAGCAAGCCGGCAAGGCCTGCGATACGCAACTTCATCGAAATCGGCATGGGCGTCTCATCGGGCAAAAAAATGGCGGGCGCAGGCTGCGCCCGCCAGGGGAGGGTCAAGCCGTGCGGCTGTGCAGCGCAGTCGGCACCAGGTGCGGTACTTCACCCTGTACACGTGCGCCGGTGGCGGCGCGAATCAGCAGGATTTTCAGCTGGTCGTTGATGCGCTCCAGGCTGTCCTGGAAGAAATTGTGGAACACCACGCAGAACAACGCGATGGCGATACCCAACCCGGTCGCAAACAAGGCCGTGCCGATACCACCCGAGATCTGACCCGGGTCGGACACGCCGGCGGTGGCCAACGCCTTGAAGGTGTCGATGATGCCCAGAATGGTGCCCAGCAGGCCGAGCAATGGCGCGGCAGTGGTGATGGTTTCGATGATCCACAGGCTGCGCGACAACGGCGCGCGGGTCTTCAGGTACTGGGTTTCGATTTCGTCGTCCAGGTCCTTGCGCGAACCCTGCAACGCCTTCTGTGCCAGCACCGGCAGCACCATGTTCAGCGGCAGGCTGTCACGGCGCGTCAGGCTTTGCGGCAAGTCGCGCTCGCTGTGCACATTGGCGCCGAGCACGTCGGTCAAGGCCCGCGCCTGACGGCGTACGTAGGCGAAGTAAATACCGCGTTCGATGCTGATAAAGATCGCGATCGCCATCGCGGCATACATCACATAAAAGGTGATGTCGTGAAGCAGGTTCATGTCCATGATCTATTACCTCGCAGTTAGAAATTCGCTTCCAGGGAAACGGTTACGGTGCGGTCCAGGCCAACGATGTACGCCGGGTCGCCATCGCGAAAACCGCTGTAGCTGGCCGCGTTGGTCTTGGTGGTGTACACGCCGTCGAGGTACTTCTTGTCGAACAGGTTGTCGACGTTCAGACGCAGGGTCGCGTCCTTGACCACTTTCTTGTCTACCGGCAGGTAGATACCGGCGCCGAGGTTGAAAACGGTGCGGCCGGAAATGGCCTCGTCGTTGGTCAGGTCGCCGAACAGCTTGCTGGTGTATTTGCCGCCGAAGGTGCCGTAGAAGCGCCCGTCGTCATACCCGATGTTGGCCGCCAGCATGTTCTTCGGCACGTTGGCGAACTGCTTGCCGCTGGTTGGCAATACGATGGCTTGGCCCGCGTTGAATACGGTCAGGTCATCCTGTTGTTCGGCTTTGGTGTAGGTGTAAGAGGTGTAGTAGTTGAAGTGGTTGGGCAGCAGGCCGCTCCATTCCAGTTCCAGGCCGCTGTTGTTGACCGAGCCTGCGTTGATGTCGGCGAAGTCGCCATTGACGTCGCGCGACGACACTTGGCGATCCTTGAACTGCATGTAGAACAAGGTGGCCGCCAAGGTCATGTCTTCATCGGTATAGCGCCAGCCCAACTCGTGGTTCCAGCTGGTTTCCGGCTTGGCATCGATGGAGCCTGCGCCTTTGTCGTACAGCACGTAGTTCTGCGGAATGCGCATGTTGCGCGACAGGCTGTAGAACAACTGGTCACGTTCATCCAGTTGGTACTTGAGGCCAGCGTTGGGCAGCAGCTTGTTGTAGGACTGGTTACGTTTTTCCGGCTGCTCGGTGAGGCTGCCGTTATTGGTGCCGTCACGCTTGACGTTCATGTAGGCCAGGCCTGCGACCAGGGTCCAGTCCGGGTTGATGTACCAGGTGTCCTGCGCCCAGACTTTTTGCGCCGGGGTGACGGTGAAACGATCGCGGCCCTGCACGGTGTTGCCGTTGGCGTCGACCACCGAGTCGCCGTCCGGCCAGGTGTCGCTCGGCTTGCCGCTGTTCTTCAACGCAATGAACGGTTGGGTCTGGCTTTGGCGCGCACGCTCATACCAGTAGCCGAACTGCAGGCTGTGATCGCCCAAGTCCCAGTTCAATTTGGTGGTGACGCCCGGGCGCCAGGTCTGGGTGCGCGAAGGGCGGTAGTACACGCCGGTGGTCGAGGAACCGTCGGCGTTGTATTGGGCGGCGGTGGGCAGGTTGCCCAAGTCGAACACTCCGCCCTGGTTCGAGCCACGGTTCAGCGCGTAGCTTGAGGCCCCCACGCCGCTGCCGTTGCCCCAGTAGTAATACGGGATGACCGACAGGGCCAGGTTGTCGGCCAGTTTGAATTGGGTGTTGAGCACGCCGGTGAAGGTCTGGAACGGGTTCTGTGCCAAGGCGTAGTAGTTATTGACCTTGCCGTTGCTGCCCACCGCCGGTATGGCAGGGTAGGGGTCGTACTTGCGGCCCAACTGCTGGAACTGGCCCTTGGTCAACTGGCTGTAACTGTTGTTGTCTTGCTCGTGGTACTTGAGGATCAGGTTGGCAGTGTTGCCGTTGCCGGCATCGAAGAAGCTGTTCCACTCCACCTTGTCTGCGCGTACCGCACCCGAACCGCGCCACATATCGCCTTCGGTGTGCGACACCGACAGCCAGTTGCTCAGGCCGTTGACTTCGCCGGTGTTGAGCCGCGCGAAGGTCTTGCGGGTGGCGTTGCTGCCGACGATCTGTTTGACGAACGCGCCGGTTTCCTTGGTCGGGCGAGTGGTCACGATGCCGATGTTGCCACCGCTTGAGCCGATGTGCGGGCCGTCGGCTTCGGACGCGCCCTGGGTGACGAATATCTGGTCGATGTTTTCCGGATCACCGAGCAGGTTGGAGTACAGCGCATAGTTACCGGAGTCGTTGATCGGCATGCCGTCGATCGACATGCCCACCTGGTCGGAATTGAGCCCGCGCATGGTGAAGCGAAAGCCCGAAAGCCCGGTGTTGTCTTCGCTGGAGATGTTCAGGCCCGGCGTATATTTGAGCTTGTCGATCGCGTTGCCGGTGCCGGTTTGTTTATCCAGCGCTTCCTTGGTCACCGTGGAGCGGCCTTTGATGCTTTCTTCCTGCACCATATAGCCGCCACCCGCTGTGGCCTTGCCCTTAACGCCAATCGTACCGACATCACTTTCGCTGGTATCTGCCATGGCCATGCCGTGGCCCATGCTCGCGGCAACGAGTGCCAGATGAATCCTTGTGAACCTCATCACTGTCGTCCTGGTGTAGGGTGCTATTGCACGCTGTAGTTGAAGGTGGCGGTGAAGCGCTGCTCGTTGCGCCCCCCGAAGGCTTGCTCGGGGAACGGCTTGACTTGCTTGATGCGACGCAGGCTGTTGGTGGCGGCTCGATTGAGCAGCATGCTTGAGGCCGGCGTCTGTATGCCGCTGTCGAGCACGCGGCCTTGGCGGTCCACCCTCATCCAGACCACCACCTCGCCGCTCGGCCGTTCAAGCGATGCCTGGCGCCCGGTGGGGTACTGCTTGTAAGTGTCCAACTCGTTGCGCAAACCTTTGAGGTAGCCGCCTTCCAGCGCCTGGCCATCGACCTGGGGTGGCGCCGGTGGAGCAGGCGGCGCCGGGGTCGGGGCGACGGCGGCCTGTACCGGTTTGGCTGCCACTTGCGGTGTTGCCGTCGGTGCCGGTGGGGTTGTCGGCTTGGCGGCCACCACTGGCTTGGGTTTGGGCACCGGCTTTGGCTCGGGCTTTGGCACCGGCTTTGGTGGAGGCGGCGGTGGCGGTGGCGGGGCAGGCTCGGCCTCTTCAGCCTCGATTACCGGCGGTGGCGGCTCCTGTTCCACTACCGGTTGCGGCACCACTTCCGGCTCAGGCTCGACCAGCGCCAACTCGACCGCCGACTCGTCGTACACCGGCTCAACCTTCAACGTCTGTGACTGGATGCCCATTGCAATCAGCACCAGGGCGATCAGGGCCGGGACACTGCCGAGCAGCTGACGCGCACGAAACAGTACATACATGGTCAGGACTTGCGCGTGGCGATGGAGACGGAGGTAAAGCCACCCAGGCGCAGGGTGTCCATGACTTCCACCAGGCGCGAGACTTCCACGCCCTTGTCACTGTTGACGATGATCGTCGACTTGGTATCAGGCTTTTCCGCCGCCTTCAGCGCCGGCACCAGCGCATCCACCGTGAGGTCCTTGCCGTCCAGTTGCAACTGGCCTTCGAGGCCCAGGGTCAGGATGAATTTGTTCTGCGGCTTGAGCTGTTGCGAGCTGCTGGCGCTGGGCAATTGCGTCTTCATGCCGAGTGCAGGAATCACGTTCAAGCTCACCAGTACGAAAAACACCAGGAGGAACATCATCACGTCGATCATCGGGATCAGTTCGATGTGCGCCTTACGTTTCTTGGGTTCGTCCCAGGTTCTCATTCCGTTACCCCGTCATTGAATTAGGGGCGATACGCTATCAGCCGAAAATGACCGATTGGTTAACTTTAATTTACGTTTTGAAGGCTCTGGAACGCGTCTTTCAGGTGATTATTCTTGCAGTTTTATGACGTAATGTAATTGACACGAACGGCGTACATTGTTGAGAAATTTATCTTCAGAGCCGCTGCTTATGCCGACTGAACTGCCTCAGTTACTCACCCCACGACTGCTGTTGCGCGCGCTGGAAATGCACCAGGCCGAGGTGCTTTGCGTACTCGGCAACGGGCCGAACATTGCTGACAACACCGCCAATATTCCCTCGCCTTACACCCTGGAAGTCGCGCAGAGCTTTATTAGCGCAAGCGCAGAAAAATACCTCGCGGGCGATTTGCTGAGCCTGGGTATGCACGTGCGTGAGACCGGCGAATTAATCGGTATCGTCAGCCTGCGTCTTAACGCTCGTCATCACTATGGGCACTTGGGCGGTTGGGTGGCGGCGCACGTTCGTAACCAGGGCTACGCGGCTGAGGCGGCGAGTGCGGTGATGGATTTGGGCTTTGCCGAACTGGGCTTGCAACGTGTCGGCAGCCAGTGTTTTGGGCGCAACAAAGAGTCGGCGCGGGTCATGCAGAAAATCGGTTTGAAGTACGAGGGGTGCCTGCGCGAGGCGTTTCTCAAAAATGGCGTGTATGAGGATTTGTTGAGCTTCGCCACGGTACGCGATGATTGGGAGCGCGCGTTGTGAGTGGGGCAGTCGACCCTGGACGACGTCGAGTCCTTGCGGGGCTGGCGGTGGCGACGGCGTTTTCGATTCTCAGCCCGTTTGCACGCAGCGCCGGGGTGGATTACCCGTTTACGCTTGGGGTGGCGTCCGGCGACCCGCTGCCGGATGGGTTTGTGATCTGGACGCGCCTGGCGCCACTGTTCAATGCAGCAGATGGGCGTGGTGGTTTGAGCCGCGCAGTGCCGGTGCGTTGGCGCGTGGCCAGCGATGCGGCGATGACGCGCATCGTCAAGCAAGGTGAAGTGACGGCGACTGAGCGTTTCGCGCATTCGGTGCATGTGGAGGTCGCCGGGCTGGAGGCGGGCAGGCCTTACTGGTATCAGTTCGAAGGGCTCGGCGCGCAGAGCCCGGTGGGCCGCGCAATCACCGCGCCGCTGCCGCATGCGCTGGCGGCGGCGCGTTTTGGGTTTGTGTCGTGCTCGCACTGGGAGCGCGGTTACTTCAGCGCCTATCGCCACTTGGCGGCGGAGCAACCCGACCTGGTATTTTTCCTTGGCGACTACATCTATGAAAACTCCTACGCGGCGGACTCGGGCAAGATCATTCGTGCGCATGGCAGCGGCGATGCGGTGAGCTTGAGCGACTATCGCAACCGCTATGCCCTGTACAAAACCGACCCGGACCTGCAAGCCCTGCACGCGGCGGCACCCAGCGTTGCGACGTGGGACGACCACGAGGTGCAAAACGACTACGCCAACCAATGGTCCCAGGACCCGAAAATCCCGGTGGCGCAATTTCTTCAGCGGCGCGCGGCGGCGTACCAGGCGTTTTACGAACATATGCCACTGCGCGCGAGCAGTGTGCCGAAGGGCCCGGATATGCGCATTTATCGGCGCCTCGACTACGGCCGACTCGCGCGTTTTCATGTGCTGGATGGCCGGCAGTACCGTTCCGAACAACCGTGTATCCAGGCTAACGGCAGTCGGCAGGGGCATATCGCAGACGCCAGTTGCGCCGACTTGCTCGACCCGCGTCGCAGCATGCTGGGCTGGCAGCAGGAAGCGTGGCTGGACCGAGGGTTTGCCGAGTCACCGGCGCAATGGAACGTGATCGCTCAGGATTTACTCGTGGCGCCGTTGATTCAGCGTGATCTGACTAGCCAACACGTTGTGCATTGGACCGATGGTTGGGACGGCTACATGGCAAACCGCTCACGGATGCTGGCGTCGATCGAACGTCATCGGCCGAAGAACCCGGTGTTTTGGGGCGGCGATATTCATTCATTCTGGACCACCGACCTGCATGCGGATGCCAACCACCCGCAGTCGCGGGTTGTTGGCACCGAGTTTGTCGGCAGTTCAGTGACCTCCGATGGGCCGCCCTTTGAGGCGTTCTCGCAGATACTGCCGCTCAACCCGCACGTGAAGTTTTTCGACAGCCGCCAGCGTGGCTATGTGTCGGTGGCGTTGGAGGCGCAGAAGATGCTGACGAATTTTCGCGTGATCACCGACCCGCGTGACCCGCTGGCGACGGTGTCGACGCTCAAGTCATTTGTGGTGGAGTCGGGGAAGGCGGGGGCGATAGCGGTTTAATGTGTGGCCAGCCGGTGTGTATGGCTGCGGGGCTGGCATGGCGAACGGGCTTGTGTGGCGAGCCGCTCGCCACGCTGGCCCGCCTCTGCAATCAGTGCTTGCTCTGGTCTTGCGGCATGGCCAGCAGTTGCTTTTCCTGGTTCCAGTCGAACGGTTCGTCGTTCAGTTCGGCTTCATAGCGACGTTCTTCCAGGGCTTGGTACAGGTCCAGTTCTTCGTCGGGCATAAAATGCAGGCAGTCACCGCCAAAGAACCACAGCAGGTCGCGCGGAACCAGGTGGGCGATTTGCGGGTAGCGCAGGATGACCTGGCTCATCAGGTCCTGGCCCAGATACTGGCTTTCGATCGGATCAATCGGCAGCAGGGCGCGCAATTCGTCGAAACGCTCCAGAAACAGAACGTGGCTTTCCTCAGGCACCTGTTCGGCTTCGCCGACGGCAACCAGGATGCTGCGCAGATGGTCGAGCAAGACGAGATGATCGGCAACGACGTTGGACACGAGATAAGTCCTCTAAAGCAAAAACGGGCGCGAGAGTATATAGCTCAAGCGCCCGTAATTATATGGCAGAAGGGATCAGCGGACTTTACCCTCAGCCTGGGTCAGTTCTTCCTTGCTGAAATCATCCACGTCGATCACCTTGCGTCGCGCCGCTTCGGCGTCACGCAGGGTTTGCGCTTCGGCCGGTTGCAGCACGCCGGCATTCAGCGCCGCGTCGATAGCGTGTTCGCCGGCAGCCGGTTTGACCTGGCCGCTTTTGAGCGCGCCGTGCAGCTTTTTCTGCAACGCATGGCTCGCACCCAGCAGGTCGTAGGCATGTTGCAGCGCACCCACCGGATCGTCCGCCGATTGCGGGCGATAGCAGCCAGCCAGCAGTTCCTCAAGGGTCGGGTCGCCTTTGGCGCGACCGATCACCTCGGCCACTGCGGCATCCAGCGCATCGGACGGCCCGGTATGGCGACGGCCGAACGGGAACACGATCACGCGCAGCAGGCAACCCAGCACCTTGTTCGGGAAGTTGCTGAGCAGCTCATCGAGGGCACGCTCCGACTCGCCAAGACTTTCTTCCATAGCCCACGCGAACAGCGGTTGCAAGTGGTCCGGTGAATCCAGGTCGTGATAACGCTTGAGCGCCGCCGACGCCAGGTACATGTGGCTCAGCACATCACCGAGGCGCGCCGACAGGCGTTCGCGACGTTTCAATTCGCCACCCAACAACATCATACTCAGGTCAGCGAGCAAGGCGAACGCAGCTGCCTGACGGTTCAGTGCACGGAAGTAACCCTGGCTCAAGCGGTTACCCGGTGCTTTTTCGAAGTGGCCAATGCCCAGGTTAAGCACCAGCGTGCTGGCGGCGTTGCTCACCGCAAAACCGATATGTTGCATCAGCAGACCGTCGAATTCCTTCAGTGCCTGATCATGGTCTTCACGGCCAGCCAAGGCCATTTCCTTGAGCACGAACGGGTGGCAGCGAATCGCGCCTTGACCAAAGATCATCAGGTTGCGCGACAGAATGTTCGCGCCTTCCACGGTGATAAAGATCGGCGCGCCTTGCCAGCTACGGCCCAGGTAGTTGTTGGGGCCCATGATGATGCCCTTGCCGCCGTGCACATCCATGGCGTGGCTGATGCACTCGCGGCCGCGCTCGGTGAGGTGGTACTTGAGGATCGCCGACAGCACCGAAGGTTTTTCCCCCAGGTCGACGGCATTCGCGGTGAGCATGCGCGCGCTGTCCATCAGCCAGGCGTTGCCGCCGATGCGCGCCAGGGCTTCCTGAATACCTTCAAAGGCCGACAACGGCACGTTGAACTGCTCGCGCACCTGAGCGTACTGGCCCGTCACCAAACTGGTGTACTTGGCCGCGCCGGTGCCCACGGCAGGCAGCGAGATAGAGCGGCCGACCGAGAGGCAGTTCATCAACATCATCCAGCCCTTGCCGAGCATTTCCTGGCCACCGATGAGGAATTCCAGGGGGATGAACACGTCTTTGCCGGAGTTGGGGCCGTTCATGAACGCGGCGCCCAAGGGCAGGTGGCGGCGGCCGATTTCCACACCGGGGGTGTCGGTCGGGATCAGCGCCAGGCTGATACCCAAGTCTTCTTCTTCGCCCAGCAAGTGGTCCGGGTCATACGCCTTGAACGCCAGCCCCAACAGGGTCGCAACCGGGCCAAGGGTGATGTAGCGTTTTTCCCAGTTCAGGCGCAGGCCGAGGGTTTCCTTGCCTTCCCACTCGCCTTTGCAGATCACGCCGGTGTCGGGCATGGCGCCAGCGTCGGAACCGGCCAGCGGGCCAGTCAGCGCAAAACACGGAATATCATCGCCCCGCGCCAGGCGCGGCAGGTAGTGATTGCGTTGTTCGTCGGTGCCGTAATGCAGCAGCAACTCGGCGGGGCCCAAGGAGTTGGGGACCATCACGGTGGAGGCAAGGTCACCGCTGCGGGTGGCGAGTTTCATCGCGATCTGCGAGTGGGCGTAAGCCGAGAAGCCTTTGCCGCCGTATTCCTTGGGAATAATCAGCGCAAAGAAACCGTGGGTCTTGATGTGCTCCCACGCGGCGGGCGGCAGGTCCATGGCCTGGCCGATTTCCCAATCGCTGACCATCGCGCAGAGTTCTTCCGTAGGGCCGTCGATAAACGCCTGTTCTTCTTCGGTCAGTTGCACCTTGGGGTAGGCCAGCAACTTGTCCCAGTCAGGGCGACCGCTGAACAGTTCGCCGTCCCACCACACGGTGCCCGCGTCAATCGCGTCGCGCTCGGTTTGTGACATCGGCGGCAGGACTTTCTGAAACCAGCTGAACAGCGGCTTGGTGAAATACTGACGGCGCAGGTCCGGCAGCAGTAACGGCGCGGCCACCACGGCGATCAACACCCAGAAGATCAGCAGCAGCCAACCCGGCGCGTGGCTCCAGGCACCCATCGCCAGCAGGTAAACAGCCACCACGCCCAGGGCGGGCAGGGGCGCGATACGGCGGTGTGCCAGGTAGGCAATGCCTACCACCAGCACCAGTATCCACAACAACAGCATATTCAATCCTCCGTGAAACCAGGGCGAAACCACCATGGAGCTTAGTCGGCATGCGAACAAGCGCGGTGGTCAGGGTGTAACCAGTTGTACTGGAGCGCGCAGCGGTGGCTGATCGCCATTTGGCAGAACTGTCATTATCTACAAGGCAAATCTGTCGTTAAGCTTCAGGCCTGAGTCCCCGCCGCCTCATCGATAGTGACCACCCTGCGGTGGTGGAGTTCGCCGAAAAACATCGCGGTTCCAGTGCGGGTTCACGTGACCAGGCAGTCAGTATTTTTGAGCGTCACAATGCCGGATCAACTGAGCGACAGGCACACCGATTCAAGCCGCGCGCAAACCGGCGTATGCTGCGTCGTTCATCAAGCCATGTTCATTAACGATAAGGCGCGGTCATGCTGAAAATCTGGGGTCGTAAAAACTCATCAAACGTCAGGAAAGCCCTGTGGTGCGCCGAAGAGCTCGGCCTCGACTACACGGCGATTGATGCAGGCGGGGCGTTTGGTGTGGTCGACACACCGCACTACCGCGCGATGAACCCCAATGGCCGCGTGCCCGTGATCGAAGATGGCGACTTTGTGCTGTGGGAGTCCAATACCATCGTGCGCTACCTCTGCGCCAAGCACGCGTCGAGCTGGTACCCGAGCGATCTGCAAGCGCGGGCGAATGCCGAAAAGTGGATGGACTGGACCACCTCAACCCTCGCCGAACCGTTCAAAGCGGTGTTCTGGGGCATTTTGCGCACCCCCGCGGAAAAGCAGAATTGGGACGCCATCAATGCCGGGCGCCAGGCCTGTATCGATGCCTTGAGCAGCGTGGATAAAGCCCTGGCCGAGCAACCTTACCTGTCGGGCAGCGAGATCGGCATGGGCGACATTCCCTTGGGCAGCTTTATCTACGCCTGGTTTGAAATGCCTATCGAAAGGCCCGCAATGCCGCATCTGGAAGCCTGGTATCAACGCCTGCAACAACGCCCGGCCTACCGCAAAGCGGTGATGACCGCGTTGACTTAATACCGACTATTAATAAGCGTGACTGTACTTGTGCGGCGCGGGCAAGCACCATGCTTGTCATGCGCCGCCGTTGAACTACGTGCGCTGCGCCCTCGTCTACTCTTTTCATTCCCTTCTTTGGTGCGTATTCCGATATGAGTTCCGCTCTGTCCATCCGGCAGTTAACCAAAACCTACGGCAACGGTTTCCAGGCCCTGAGTGGTATCGATCTGGATGTTGCCGAAGGTGACTTCTTCGCCTTGCTCGGCCCTAACGGTGCAGGCAAATCCACCACCATCGGCATCCTTTCCACGCTGGTCAACAAGACCAGCGGCACGGTCAATATCTTCGGTCATGACCTGGATAAATCCCCGGCGGCGCTGAAGCGTTCGATCGGCGTGGTGCCGCAGGAATTTAACTTCAACCAGTTCGAAAAGACCTTCGACATCGTGGTGACCCAAGCCGGTTACTACGGCATCCCGGCGAAAATCGCCAATGAACGCGCCGAGCAGTACCTGACCCAATTGGGCCTGTGGGACAAGCGCGATGTGCCTTCGCGTTCGTTGTCGGGTGGCATGAAGCGCCGCCTGATGATCGCCCGCGCGCTGGTGCATGAGCCGCGCCTGTTGATTCTCGATGAGCCCACCGCCGGCGTAGACATTGAACTGCGCCGCTCGATGTGGACCTTTCTCACCGAGCTGAACGAGAAGGGCATCACCATCATCCTCACCACCCATTACCTGGAAGAGGCTGAGCAGTTGTGCCGCAACATCGGCATCATCGACCACGGCACCATTGTCGAGAACACCAGCATGCGTAACCTGCTGGGCCAGTTGCATGTGGAAACCTTTTTGCTCGACCTGAAAAACAACCTGTCGGTGCCGCCGCAGTTGCTCGGCTACCCGAGCCGCCTGATCGACAGCCACACGCTGGAAGTTCAGGTGGACAAAGCCATGGGCATCACCGCGTTGTTCAGCCAGTTGGCAACCCAGAACATTGAGGTGCTGAGCCTGCGTAACAAAACCAATCGCCTTGAGGAGTTGTTCGTGTCACTCGTGGAGAAAAATCTGGCGAAGGTGGCGGTATGAATTCCGAACTGCAACCCAACCTTGTCGCGCTGCAAACCATCGTCTATCGCGAAGTGAAACGCTTTACCCGGATCTGGCCGCAAACGTTGCTGCCGCCGGCGATCACCATGGTGTTGTACTTTGTGATCTTCGGTAACTTGATCGGTCGCCAGATCGGCGACATGGGTGGTTTCACCTACATGGAGTACATCGTGCCGGGGCTGATCATGATGTCGGTGATCACCAACTCCTACGGCAATGTGGTCTCCAGCTTCTTCGGCAGCAAGTTCCAGCGTTCGATTGAAGAGCTGATGGTGTCGCCGGTATCGCCACACACTATTTTGATCGGCTACACATTGGGCGGTGTGCTGCGTGGCTTGATGGTCGGCGTGATTGTGACCTTGCTGTCGCTGTTCTTCACTCACCTGCAAGTGCATCACCTTGGGGTCACGATTCTGGTGGTGGTACTGACCGCGACGATCTTTTCGTTGCTGGGTTTTATCAATGCTGTGTTTGCGCGCAACTTCGATGATATTTCGATCATCCCGACGTTTGTGCTGACGCCGCTGACGTACTTGGGCGGGGTGTTTTACTCGATTACCTTGTTGCCGCCGTTCTGGCAGACCGTGTCGTTGGCCAACCCGGTGTTGCACATGGTGAACGCGTTCCGCTACGGCATTTTGGGTGTGTCGGACATCAAGATCAGCGTGGCGATCACGTTCATGCTCGTGGCCACCGTGGTGCTGTATGTGGGATGCGCGCGGTTGCTGGTGAGTGGGCGCGGGATGCGCACATAATCAGTCGTGTGTGCTGATGTGAAAAACGGCCTCTTTCTGAGGCCGTTTTTTTTGGGGAATACATATCCGTTACCCAAATAACGGATACGCACCTTCAGCTCCCAAGCGCCAACTCAATCAGCACGTCCAGCTCCTCAACCTTCAGTGGCACCGTCGAAAACAAAATACGAAACACCGTCGGCGCCGCGAGCAGATTGATCAAGTGGTCCACGCTCGGCGGTGGGGGCGTGGCGTGCGGGTAACGATCAACAATCGTCTGCAACTGCCCACTCAAAATGCTCACGCAATAGCCGGGCGTCTGGCTGCATTGCACATCGCGCATCATGTTGCGACCCGGCTCCGAATTCATCTCATCCAGATACTGCTCCGCCCAGGCGCGCAAATCACCGTGCAAGCTGCCGGTGTTGGCCGGCTCACTGTCCGGGCGCAAACGTTGCAGGGCCACATCGGCGAGCAGGGCGGAAAGGTCGCCCCAGCGCCGGTAGATGGTCGACGGTGTGACGCCTGCGCGCGCAGCAATCATCGGCACCGTGACGCTGGAACGCTCGTAGGCTTCCAGCAATTCGCGCGTCGCGCTGTGGACTGATTCTTGAACCCGGGCACTACGACCCCCCGGGCGGAGGCCTTCTTTAATCGCCATGCCTAAAACCTTAACACAAAGAATTTGCTTTAAGCGTTCGCCGGTAGCACACTGCGCAAAAGCAAAATATTAGCTTTAGCGGAGTGTGTGCATGTCTAGCGTAGCGTCTCAACGGTCCAACCTGGCATTTCTGGTGATCACGGTGTTGACCTTCCTCGCCGCGTCCAGTGCGCCGACGCCGCTGTATCAGGTGTATCAGGACCACCTGCAGTTTTCGGCGGCGATGCTGACGGTGATCTTTGGCGTGTATGCCGTGAGCTTGCTGGCCGCGCTGTTGACCGTGGGTTCGCTGTCGGATTACGTGGGGCGCAAGCCGGTGATTTTCGCCGCTTTGCTGCTGAATATGCTGGCGATGTTGCTGTTTATCAATGCCGACAGCAGCGCCTGCCTGATTGCCGCGCGCGCCCTGCAAGGTTTCGCGACAGGCATGGCCACGGCGGTGCTGAGTGCGACCTTGCTCGACACCGACCGCCTGCGCGGCCCGATGCTCAATAGCCTGGCGCCGTTGTTGGGCATGGCCAGTGGCGGCCTCGGCAGCGGATTGCTGGTGGAATTCGCGCCAAGGCCGACTCAATTGATCTACTTCACGATGCTCGGGTTGATGCTGCTGCAAATGCTCTATGTGTTTCGCCTGCCGGAAACCGTCAGCCGTATACCGGGTGCCTTGAAGTCGCTGGCGCCGACCCTGCATGTGCCCGCGCAAGCACGGCGTGCATTGTGGTTGGCAATGCCGTTGAATGTAGCGGTGTGGGCGCTGGGCGGGTTTTTTTCATCGCTGGCGCCTTCGCTGGTGCGGGCGGCCACCGGTTCGACCTCGCACCTGATCGGCGGCGGGCTGGTCGCGGTCGTGACCTTGAGTGGCGCGGTGATGATCTACAGCCTCCGCGACCGCCCGGCAGACAAGGTCATGCGCCTGTCGGCCGTCCTGTTGGCCGCAGGCGTGGCGTTGTTGCTGGTTGCCGTACAAAGTGCCAGCCTGTGGCTGTTCTTTGTCGCCAGTGTGATCGCCGGTTTGGGTTTCGGCGGCGGCTTCATGGGCAGTATTCGCAGCATCGTGGGGCTGGCGTTGCCGCATGAGCGGGCAGGTTTGATGTCGGCGTTTTATGTGTTCAGCTACTTGGCGTTCTGCTTGCCGGCGCTGCTGGCGGGGAACCTCAGCCGGGTGTTTGGCCTTATCGTCACGACCGATGCTTTTGGCGCCGTGCTGATCGTGTTGGCGCTCGCAGCCCTGGCCGGTTTACTGCGGCAGGGTTCGACGCGGAGCAGGGCGGCGGTGTAGCCACTGTCTGTATATTGGTAAAGTAGATAACGGTTAGAGATATTACCCGTTATATAGATATTCGATCGAGTTCTAAGATGCTCCCAACCTCATGCGAGGAAGAGGATCGTCATCATGACCTGCATCAACAGCATCAGTTACAAACCCTTCAGTCACCTGACCCGTCCCCGGGAAGTGATTCGCCAGTTCACCCCCAACTGGTTTGCCGCGACCATGGGCACCGGCGTGCTGGCGCTGGCCTTGGCGCAGTTGCCGAATCGCCTGCCCGGCGTGTATGCGACTGCCGAAGGCTTGTGGCTGCTCGCCCTTGGCCTGTTTGTGTTGTTCAGCGTGTTGTATGCCGCCCGTTGGCTGATGTTCTTCGACGAGGCGCGACGCATTTTCGGCCACTCCACGGTGTCGATGTTTTTCGGTACGATCCCCATGGGCCTGGCGACGATTCTCAACGGCTTGCTGGTGTTTGGTCTGCCGCGTTGGGGCAGTGATGTGCTGCCGTTGGCTGAAGTTTTATGGTGGCTGGATGTAGCGATGGCCATGGCCTGCGGCGTGCTGATACCGTTCATGATGTTCACCCGCCAGGCGCACAGCATCGACCAGATGACCGCCGTGTGGTTGCTGCCGGTGGTCGCGGCTGAAGTCGCCGCTGCCAGCGGTGGCCTGCTCGCGCCGCACCTGGCCGACGCCCATTCGCAACTGGTCATGCTGGTGACCAGCTACGTGCTGTGGGCGTTTTCGCTGCCGGTGGCGTTCAGCATCCTGACCATTCTGATGCTGCGCATGGCCTTGCATAAACTGCCGCACGCCAACATGGCCGCGTCGAGCTGGCTGGCCCTGGGGCCTATCGGCACCGGCGCGTTGGGCATGTTGTTGCTGGGGGGCGACGCACCGGCGATCTTTGCCGCCAACGGCTTGCCCGGCGTGGGTGAAATTGCCAATGGCCTGGGGCTGGTGGCGGGCATCACCCTGTGGGGCTTCGGCTTGTGGTGGATGCTGATCGCGGTATTGATCACCCTGCGTTACCTGCGCGGCGGTATCCCGTTCAACTTGGGCTGGTGGGGTTTTACCTTCCCCTTGGGGGTTTACGCCTTGGCCACGTTGAAGCTCGCGAGCGTGTTGCACCTGAGTTTCTTCAGCCTGTTGGGCAGTGTGCTGGTGGTGGTGTTGGCGCTGATGTGGTTGATCGTTGCCACGCGCACCGTGCAGGGCGCGTACAAAGGCGAGCTTTTTGTATCGCCTTGTATTGCAGGACTAGGGAATAAGTAAGCGGGATTAGGTAAAGTCGCGGCTGACTTTCTATAACAGCCTAAAGGCAATAACAGTCTCGGGCCACCCAGGAACACGGACGATGAGCCACCCCTCGCAATTTACCTTGCTGCGTACACGGCGCTTTCTGCCGTTTTTCATCACCCAATTGCTCGGCGCCTTCAACGACAACATCTTCAAGCAATCGCTGATCCTCGCGATTCTTTACAAGCTCACCATCGACGGCGATCGCTCGATCTGGGTCAACCTGTGTGCCTTGCTGTTTATCCTGCCGTTCTTTCTGTTCTCGGCGCTGGCCGGGCAATTCGGCGAAAAATTCAACAAGGACGCGTTGATCCGCGCGATCAAGGTCGGCGAAATCGTGATCATGAGCGTCGGCGCCGCAGGCTTCCTGCTCAATCATTTGGAGCTGATGCTGCTGGCGCTGTTCGCCATGGGCACTCACTCGGCGCTGTTCGGCCCGGTGAAGTACTCGATCATGCCGCAGGCGCTGCACGACGATGAGCTGGTGGGCGGCAACGGCCTGGTCGAGATGGGCACATTTTTGGCGATCCTGGCCGGCACCATTGGCGCCGGCATCATGATGTCGACCACCGATTACGCGCCGGTGGTGGCGGTCGCGATTGTCGGCGTGGCGGTGTTGGGTTATGTGGCCAGCCGCAGTATTCCACGCGCGGCGGCGTCGACGCCGCAACTGCGTATTAACTGGAATATTTTCAGCCAATCCTGGGCCACCTTGCGTATGGGCCTTGGGCAGACGCCCGCCGTGTCGCGCTCGATTGTCGGCAACTCGTGGTTCTGGTTCGTTGGCGCGATCTACCTCACGCAGATCCCTGCGTACGCCAAGGAGTGGCTGTACGGCGACGAAACCGTGGTAACGCTGATCCTCACGGTGTTCTCGGTGGGCATCGCGCTGGGCTCAATGCTGTGCGAAAAGCTCTCCGGTCGCAAAGTGGAAATCGGCCTGGTGCCGTTCGGCTCGTTTGGCCTGACCGTGTTTGGCCTGTTGCTGTGGTGGCATTCCGGCGGCCTCCCGCAGAATGTGCAGGCTAACGACTGGCTGGCGGTACTCGGCTACGGCGAGGCCTGGTGGGTGTTAGTCGATATTCTGGGTTTGGGCGTGTTTGGCGGCTTTTATATTGTGCCGCTGTACGCGCTGATCCAGTCGCGCACCGCCGAGAACGAGCGTGCCCGCGTGATCGCCGCCAACAACATTCTCAACGCGCTGTTCATGGTGGTGTCGGCCATCGTGACGATCCTGCTGCTGAGCGTCGCCAAGCTGTCGATTCCCGAGTTGTTCCTGGTGGTGTCGCTGCTCAACATCGCGGTGAATGCCTACATCTTCAAGATCGTCCCCGAGTTCAGCATGCGCTTCATGATCTGGCTGCTCAGCCATTCCATGTACCGCGTGGAGCATCGCAATTTGGCGCTGATTCCGGATGAAGGCGCGGCCTTGCTGGTGTGCAACCACGTGTCGTTTGTGGATGCGCTGTTGATTGGCGGCGCGGTGCGTCGGCCGATTCGTTTTGTCACGTACTACAAAATCTATAATTTGCCGGTGCTCAACTTTATCTTCCGCACGGCCGGCGCGGTTCCGATTGCCGGGCGTCACGAAGATATTCAGATCTACGAAAAGGCCTTCACGCGAATCGCTCAGTACCTGAAAGACGGCGAGTTGGTGTGCATCTTCCCGGAAGGCAAGTTGACCACCGATGGCGAGATGAATGAGTTCCGCGCAGGCGTAACGCGCATTCTGGAAGAAACGCCGGTGCCGGTGATTCCGCTGGCGTTGCAAGGGTTATGGGGCAGTTTTTTCAGCCGCGATCCGAACAAGGGCGTGTTTCGTCGTATCTGGTCGCATGTCACGTTGGTGGCGGGTGAACCGGTTGGGCCAGAGGCGGCGACGCCTGCGCATTTGCAGGAAAGGGTAGGGGCGTTGCGCGGGAGTGTCAGGTAGTTTTTTGTTGAATGTGCCGGCCTCATCGGGAGCAAGCCCCCTCCCACTTTTGATGTGTGAATACATTCAAAATGTGGGAGGGGGCTTGCTCCCGATGACGGCAGTGGCCTAGGTGCTGATCTTGAGCCCTATGAGCCCGCAAATAATCAACGCCACACTCGCCAATCTAAACAACGCCATGGATTCGCCAAACAGGATAATCCCGGCGATCACGGTGCCCACGGCACCCACGCCGGTCCAGATGGCATAGGCGGTGCCCAGCGGCAGTTCCTTCATGGCCAGCCCCAACAGGCCGAGGCTGATGGCCATTGCGGCAATTGTCAGGGCGGTGGGCAGTGGTTTGCTGAAACCGTCGCTGTACTTCAAGCCAACGGCCCAGCCGACTTCAAACAACCCGGCAAAAAACAGAATGATCCAGGACATGATGACCTCCTATCGATAGGTGGGGTCGTCCCCTGAATAAACGGTTTAGAGCATCGCGGGGTCGTCCCCGCGACGCTCGGTAGAGTGCCGACTATTGATCAAACGATCAAGTTTCAGGCGTGTTCTGCAAAATGCGGCGGTCTTCTTTTTCGCTCATGCGGCGGAAATAAGTCGACAGCAGGGCGCCGGAAATATTGTGCCAAACGCTGAACAGCGCACTCGGCACCGCCGCTAATGGCGAAAAGTGCGCGCTGGCCAACGCGGCGCCGAGCCCGGAGTTCTGCATGCCGACTTCCAGCGCCAGTGACTTGCGCTGCGCCAGTGGCAGCTTGAACACGCGGCCGGTGAAGTAGCCCAGCAGGTAGCCGAAGCTGTTGTGCAGTATCACCACGGCCATGATCAGCAGGCCGGACTCGGCAATCTTCGCCTGGCTGGCGGCAACCACCGCCGCGACGATAATCACGATGCTCACCACCGATACCAGCGGCAGCACGTCCACGGCATGGCGCACCCGCGCGCCGAGCACACGTTGCGCCGCCACGCCGAGCACGATCGGCAGCAGCACCACTTGCAGGATCGACCAGAACAATTCCAGGAACGACACCGGCAGCCAGGCCGACGCGAGCAGCCAGATCAATGCCGGCGTCAGCAGCGGGGCGAGCAACGTAGTCACGGCGGCGATGGCCACCGACAGCGCGAGGTCGCCTCGCGCCAGCCAAGTCATCACGTTGGAAGAAGTGCCGCTTGGGCAGCAGCCTACCAGGATCACGCCGACGGCAATTTCCGGCGGCAGGTGAAAGGCTTGGCAGAGCAGCCAGGCCACGCCCGGCATGATCACAAAATGCGCGACCACGCCGAGGGCCACACGCCAGGGGTGGCGGGCGACCTCGGCGAAGTCTTCAAGTTTGAGGGTCAGCCCCATGCCGAACATCACCAAACCCAGCAGTGGCACGATGGCGCTTTTGAGGCCACTGAACCAGCCAGGCTCGAAGAAGGCGAGCACCGCAAAAATCAACACCCAGTAGGCGAAGGTATTGCCGACGAAGCGGCTCAGGGCGGCGAGTGCGCGCATGGGGATGTCCTTGTTATTGGTTAAGTTGCAAACCCAATCAACGGTGGGAGCAAGCTGCTCCCACAGGTTGAACATCACATGGGTTAGATGCCCTGCGGGGTTTCTTCGCCGCCCAGTGCTTCGATCAATGCCGGCAGGAACTCGCCGAACGTCAGCATCATCAGGGTAAAGCTCGCGTCCAGTTGGCCCAGCGCTTCTTCACCGCCGTCCTGTTCCGCCTGGTCTTGCAGCAGGTCTTCGAACTTCAGGCGCTTGACGGTCATTTTGTCGTCGAGCATGAAGGACAGCTTGTCCTGCCAGGCCAGCGACAATTGCGTCACGACTTTGCCGGTGGTCAGGTGCAGCTGGATTTCTTCGCCGGTCAGGTCCTGGCGTTTGCAACGCACGATGCCGCCATCTTCGTGGGTGTCGCGCAGTTCGCACTCGTCGAGGACGAAAAAGTCATCGGCGGGTTTCTGGGTGGTGACCCAGTCGGTCATGATCGCGGTAGGTGCGGTTTTCACCGTGAGTGGGCGTACCGGCAGGGTGCCGATCACTTCACGCAGCGTCGACAGCAGGTCTTCGGCGCGCTTTGGGCTTGCCGAGTTGACCAGGATCAAGCCTTGTTTCGGCGCGATGGCGGCGAAGGTCGAGGAGCGACGAATAAACGCGCGCGGCAGGAAGGCCTGGATGATTTCATCCTTGATCTGGTCGCGCTCCTTTTTATAGACCTTGCGCATTTGCTCGGCCTCGATCTCTTCGACTTTCTCTTTCAGTGCGTCACGCACCACGCTGCCCGGCAGAATACGTTCTTCCTTGCGCGCGGCGATCAGCAGGAAGTCACCGCTGACGTGAACCAGGGGAGCGTCTTCACCTTTACCAAAAGGCGCGACGAAACCGTAAGTGGTCAACTCCTGGCTGGCGCAAGGGCGCGCCAGTTTGGTGGCCATTGCCGCTTCCAACGCCTCGGCATCAACAGGCAGATCTTGGGTCAGGCGATAGATAAGCAGGTTCTTGAACCACATGGGGTGAGTCTCTCCTTTATACAAAGGGGGGCATTATTCTCTTGATAACGCCTGAGGCCAACCCTGCCTAAGCCATTGGAAGGGCTGAAAAAAAAGATTTAAGAAAGTGCTTGCCAGAGCTTGGGTCGCTCCGTAGAATGCGCGCCACACCGAAACGAAGGGTGATTAGCTCAGCTGGGAGAGCATCTGCCTTACAAGCAGAGGGTCGGCGGTTCGATCCCGTCATCACCCACCATTCGCTTCATGTGTTACGCGCAGCGGTAGTTCAGTCGGTTAGAATACCGGCCTGTCACGCCGGGGGTCGCGGGTTCGAGTCCCGTCCGCTGCGCCATATTCGGTCATCTGGAACGCTGAACGCCAGGTAACCTGAAAAAGCCCGCTTAACCGCGGGCTTTTTTTTGTCCGAAATACGCCAAAAACTCGTGCATCTATTTTTTTTGAATAAATTTCATTTAAATCAAGACATTACGATTTTTTGGTGTATGATGCGCCCACACCGAAACGAAGGGTGATTAGCTCAGCTGGGAGAGCATCTGCCTTACAAGCAGAGGGTCGGCGGTTCGATCCCGTCATCACCCACCATCCACACCGAAACGAAGGGTGATTAGCTCAGCTGGGAGAGCATCTGCCTTACAAGCAGAGGGTCGGCGGTTCGATCCCGTCATCACCCACCATTCGCTTCATGTGTTACGCGCAGCGGTAGTTCAGTCGGTTAGAATACCGGCCTGTCACGCCGGGGGTCGCGGGTTCGAGTCCCGTCCGCTGCGCCATATTTCGCAGCGGTAGTTCAGTCGGTTAGAATACCGGCCTGTCACGCCGGGGGTCGCGGGTTCGAGTCCCGTCCGCTGCGCCATATTTGGTCACCTGGAACACTGAACGCCAGGTAACCTGAAAAAGCCCGCTCATCGAGCGGGCTTTTTTTCGTCTGCGATTTATCGATTGGGCTTTTTTCTGCGCGGCTCAATAGGCCCTACGCGATCCTTACTGCGCCGAGCCAATGCTTACGCACTCTTTACGGAGTATTGCGGCCGTGGCGGTAATCACTGATGGCTTCATACACGGCTTTACGCAAGCGGTTGATGCCGCCGATGGGGCGATGTTCTTCGACCCCGAACCAGGGGTTGAACGACTGGTTGTCGCACGCGAGGTTCAAGGCCGGTGTGTCGAAGTCCTGCGCAGGGATTTTCACCGTGGCCACGGTTTCGTAAGGCGCGTCGCTCTCCTTCCACTCGATGCTGGTGTCTTCGATTGGCATGAATTTCTGCGGGTTCTGCCGCTGTATCTGCAGCACGAAACACGCCGGCACGCGGTCGGTGGAGAGTTGCTGATTCAACGCGCTGCGCAGAAAATTCGGCAAGTCCTGGTTCTGTTTGGGCAGTTGGTATTGCGGGCAGCTTTGCGGGTCGGGCGCGACGCGGAACTTGGCGTTGGCCACGCCGAACTTGTACGGCGAAACCGAAAAGTAAGTGGCCTGCGTCGGGCTGGCTGGCGCAGGCGCCAAGGTCGCCAGGGCGATAAACAAGTGGCGCACCTGCCAACTGCGCGGGTCGGCCTTGGGGAAGAATGCCAACACTTTACTGCCGTCGGCTTGAGCGCCGATGTTCTGCGCGTACTCCGCCACATCGCTGACAAAAAAGTTCGCGTGACTGAACATCACGAAGTCCTGTTCCGTGCGCGTTTGCTGGTCGCCCATCAATTGTTTGCCGGGTACATCGAGCAGCTTCAGCGCCATGCCGCGCGCATCGCGGATGCTGTCGAATTGCGGGTAGGCATTACCGTTGGACAGGCGCATCAATGCTTGCCAGGTCTTGCCAGGCTCGGCGAATACACCCTGGCGCAGCGCCGGGTCGAGGTTCGTCAGCACGCTGACTTCGGCCTTCACACAGCCGTGCGCTTTGGCGTGGGCATCACGCAAATAGCGCGTGCCTTCGCGGTGCTGGTCGACGATACGCACCGCCGTTTGGATGATGCCCTGGGTCATGGCGGCTTCACCCGGCGGGACCTGCTCGGTGGGCGACACCGGGCCGCTGTGCTGCCAGGCAAACCAGGCCGTGGCGAGCAGCCAACCCAGCAACCCCAGGCCCACCAGCCACAGCAGGGTCTTGCCGAGAAACGCGCCGAGGCGCAGCCACAGACGAGCGAGCATTGAACCTTCCTTGTGTTGAGATCGGATAATCATGGCAACTGTTGCTCCAGCGGGCCGCCCAGCACTTTGAGGTATTCCAGCAGCGCCCAGCGTTCCTGCGGCAGCAAGCCACGGCCGATCACGCCATTGCCACGCGGGCCGGCACGAAATTCGTGGCCGCTGTTGTGGTTGCCGGTCAGGGTGGTATCGAACAGGAAGGCATTTTTGAACGCCTTGGTCTGGAAGCCCAAGTGCTGCGGGTCGTAGTCGAAGGTGCCTTTATAGAAGGTGACGCTGCGCTCGTCCTGAGGCGAGAGCAGTTGATAAATCGTCGGCACCGAGCCGTTGTGCAGGAACGGCGGGGGGGGCCCCACGCCCGCCAGTGGCCGCGCCTTGTACGCACGCAATTCACGCACGCCGATGGGCAAGCCGTAGCCGTTCAGGCGCGGGCGTTCGGCCGGGGTTACACCGGCGGCGCGGTAGGCATGGTCTTCGACGAAGGCGGTGACGTAGGCCAAACCCTGCGCCACCGAGAGTGCGTGCAGGTCCAGCGGTGCGGTCGGCGCCGGGTGCAGGTCGACGTCCAGCTCGGCCAATTGCGCCGGGTCCCATTGCAGGGCGCTGAGGTCATAGCGCTGATCGGCAATGTTGTTGGCGGCGCTGGGGTCGGTGCCGATGTACGCTACGGGCAGCATCTTCAGTTGCTGCACCGGGCGACCGTTGACCTGGCTGACGGGCGGCACATGGCAACCGGCGCAGTGCTCGGCAAACAGCGCGCGGCCTTGCGCGGCAAGGGGCTTGTCGACGGCGCCGAACAAGTCTTGCGGCCACGTGGGCGGCTTCAGGCGTTGCAGGGTTTCTTCGATCAGGTTGAGGTCGCGTACGCGCACGCTGGACGGGTAGCGTGCGTCGCCCTGAAGCGGCTGGCCGGCGCTGTCGAAGAAGTCCAATGTGGCGCCGACGCCGAGCGCTTCACCAATATTGCGGGCCATGGGTTGTTCGGCCGAGCCGTTCCATTGCACCCAGTCGAAGGTCCAAATGTCCCACAGTTGCGGGTAGTCCACTGGCGCATTTGCCACGCGATAATTTTCTGGCGAAATGGCGTCGCCAAAGCTGGCGTTGGCGATGCGGCCAAACGCATCGGTGCGGCCCGGGCCTTCTTCAGTGGGGTAGAGGCCGCGGTGAGTGTCGTTCCAGGCGACTTTGAGGAACATGTCCAGCGACTGTTTGAAGTCTTTGCGAAGTTGGCTGTGCTCAGCGTCGTATCGATCACCCAGCACCTTGCGGGCAAAACGTTCGAACTTCCACGGGCTGTAGTAAGTACTGAACAGGCTGGCCACCAGGGCCTGGCCGAAACTGCCGCCGCGCAACGTGGGCACGCTAGAGGGCAGTACATGCTGGGCCGAGCCGCCGTCGATGCGCAAGGCTTGGCCGTTGAGATGCAGCTCGCCGGTGTGACAGGCGGCGCAGGTGATGTCCAGGTATTCAACCTGGCTGCCGGCATTAGCGTGTCGGGCGAAACCCACCGGCAGGTTGCCGGGGTTTTGCGCGGTGGGCGTTTGTTTGGGGTCGACCAGGAACCCGAAGCGTGCCAAGTACTCGGGCGCGGCAAAACGTTGTTGCGAAAACGGCAGTTCCAGGGCGGTGAACCAGTCGTAATGCAGGCCCTTGACCTGGGTGCCCTGGGGCGTGAAATAGTAGGTCTGGCGATCGGCCGCACTCCATTGTTCCTGGTAGTGCACCTGCTCTACAGGCAGGTAATCCGGCAGTTTTGGGTTGACGATGTAGTAGAGCACCACGGCGATTGTCAGGCCCAGTGCGGCCAATATCAGGATCAAAATACGGGAAAAAATGCGCAAGATAACTATCCTTGTGTAGGCCTTGTGCTGGCCTTGCCTTGGGCGTGTCGAGGCGTAGCGTTGTTATGCCACTGCGCCGCGAGTGCGGCAAGTGGCCATTAGTTCAGTTGCAAGTGGCCTCGCGATCCGTCGCGCAGGGCCGTGAACAATGAAAATGCTTTTAAACACGTGAACTTATCAGAAGTTTCCTGCTCAGATGCCGGTAGCCATTGGTCGTGGCCGCCTGATAAGCTCGCGACTTTATTCGAATGCCCTATTGGCGCATGAACAAGGAAATAGCATGAAACAGCATCGGTTGGCGGCGGCGGTGGCCCTGGTTAGCCTGGTACTTGCGGGTTGTGATTCGCAGACCAGCGTAGAGCTGAAAACCCCGGCGCAGAAAGCTTCCTACGGAATCGGCCTGAACATGGGCAAAAGCCTTGCTCAGGAAGGTATGGATGACCTGGACTCCAAAGCGGTAGCCCAAGGTATCGAAGATGCCGTCGGCAAGAAAGAACAGAAGCTGAAAGACGACGAACTGGTTGAAGCGTTTGCCGCACTGCAGAAGCGTGCTGAAGAACGCATGACCAAAATGAGTGAAGAGTCGGCAACCGCCGGCAAAAAATTCCTCGAAGACAACGCCAAGAAAGACGGCGTAGTTACCACTGCTTCCGGTCTGCAGTACAAGATCGTGAAGAAGGCCGACGGCGCTCAGCCCAAGCCGACCGACGTGGTGACGGTTCACTACACCGGCAAACTCACCAACGGCACCACCTTTGACAGCTCCGTGGATCGCGGTAGCCCGATTGACCTGCCGGTCAGCGGCGTGATTCCGGGTTGGGTTGAAGGCCTGCAACTGATGCATGTTGGCGAGAAGGTCGAGTTGTACATCCCGTCCGACCTGGCTTACGGCGCACAGAGCCCGAGCCCGGCTATTCCAGCCAACTCGGTGCTGGTGTTTGACCTGGAACTGCTCGGCATCAAGGACCCAGCCAAGGCTGAAGCCCCTGACGCACCTGCTGCGCCAGCCGCCAAGCAGTAATCGGCGACTGAACATACAACGCCCCGTTTCGACGGGGCGTTGTTGTTTCTGGCGTCTGCATAATCCATCTGTCGATGGTTTACTCGCTAAAACGTTTCAGCCGCCGCACTAAAGCCCCGGCAAATCCAAACGAACGTCCGTATTCTGAAACAGTCTGATATAAGACCTGAGCATGGCTAGCCGCACAGCGGTGGCAAGTCAATGATTTCTTGGGTTTTTTTGATGTGCACAAAAAACGCCCGATCTGACTGAAAGCCTTATAACCCGTGGCTTTCAGACAATAAAACAGGCTCTGTTCACAAGGTTATCCACAATTTGTGTGGATAACCTTTTCTGTCGCCTGGAACTGGAGTGACGAATGAAACCACCCTTCAATTTCACCCGTTTCTTGCCGATGGCCGCTCGCTTGCTTGGCCGTGGGCGTCTGCCGACGTTGCTGTTTGCGGTCGCCGCCAAAGGCTCGAGCCAAGGCAATCGCTTGGGCAAGCTCAAGGATGACCTTAAGTTGCTTCAGTCGTTGTGCCTGGCCTACTGGCGTGGCGAATACCGCGTGATCAGCCCCAAGGCGTTGCTCTCGGTGGTGGCGGGGCTGATGTACTTCCTCAGCCCGATTGACGCGATTCCGGATTTTATTCCGGTGTTCGGTATGCTCGATGACATCGCCGTACTGGCGTGGGTCATGAAGACCCTGGAAGGTGAACTGAGCGCGTTTCGTGCCTGGCGCGACGCCCAGCGCCCGGAAAAGCTCGCCGTGGTTGAGCGCCTTCCTGCGACGCCTGCGCTGCTGGAGCAGGAAAACCCGCAAAAAAAAGCCTGACGAGGCTATCGTCCTGCGACCTTTATGCCGGTTAGGATTACACTCCTAAGGAAAGGGCTTACTTAGTGAGTGGTGTAATCCTACGGGGCATTCATGGATATTCAGATAATTTCACGCGATGGCGAACCCGAGTACGCGGTGTTGCCATGGGATCAGTACCAGGCGCTGCTAAAAGCTGCCGGTCAGCAACAACCTGCATCAAAGCCATCCACCATTGCCCAAGGCGCTCCCGATCAGGTTTTGCGCGCGCTCGCAGACCTGCGCGGCTTGCGTGAAGCCAAGGGGCTGGCCATAGAAACACTGGCCCGCACCGTGGGAATCAGCCCTTCGTATCTGGGTTTGATTGAAAGTGGTGAACGCCAGCCGGATGCCGCCATTCGCCGCAGCCTGGCCTGGGAATTGGGCGTTGCCGGTTGGAGGGATGAGTCTTGAGCCTACGTATCAGCCGTCAACACTGGGATGGGTTGCTCAACGAACTGGACCAGGCGCGTCGCCAGCGCCATCTGCTGACCTACCGCGCGCTGCTGGAGCGTCTGCAATTTCCTACGCCGGCGATGCAAACCCTCGCTGCCGCGCTTGAACACCTGGCCGCGCTGGACGCCAAAGCCGAGCAGCCGCTGCGCAGCTCGCTGGTCATCAGCCAAGGCGCGAGCCGCCTGCCGCGCACCGGTTTCTTTGAATGTGTGGAGCGACTGGGGCGTTTCAGCGGGCCGTCCGATGGTGTGGCCGCCGCGTCCTGGCACGCCTCAGAGGTGGTCAGGGTGTTCGAATACGAATACCCGGAGTCGGCCGAGGCCTAAAGCGTCTGCGGCAGCATGGCCATGCTGTCGATCACGTGGATGCTGTAGCCAGCCACGTTCTTGGCATGGTGCTTGGCCTGCGATGCCAGCTCTGCTAACTGGCTGGCATCGAGTTGTCCACAGGCCTGTGGATATAAATGCACCACGCCGATCGACAGTGACAGCAACGCGAATTCCTGACGCACGCCCTGGCGGTTCAACGCGACAAAGCAGCCGGCGTCGAGGTGTTCGGCGCGGTAAAAGCGCCGACATTGGGTGTGAAAGTCATCCAGCAGTTGGTTGAGCCGTTTGCGCCAATCCTGCGGGCCGAGCACCAGCAAAAAATCATCGCCACCGATATGCCCGACGAAGTCACGGCTGGGGTCGACCCGATCGTTAAGGCACTGTGCCAGGCACAGCAACACTTCATCCCCGCGCCCGTAGCCGTATATATCGTTAAACGGCTTGAAACTGTCTATATCCACGTAGCAGATCACCGACTCGCGTTGTTGCTGCAGCAGGCGCGTCAGGCATTGCTGAATCGGTACGTTGCCCGGTAGCAAGGTCAGCGGGTTGGCGTAACGCGCCTGCTGGATCTTCACTTCGGTGATCAGCTTGAGCACATCGATTACCCGGCCCAAGCCCAAGTAGTCACCGTTGAGCGTGATGATGAAGTCTTCTTCAATCCGTTGCCGCGCGCGGCTGGTCAACAGGCGGCTGACTTGTTGCAGGGATTGGCTCAACTCCACCGCCAGAAAATCAGCACTCATCAGGCGGCTGATGGGTTTGCGCGCGAACAGGTCGGTGCCGAACGGTTTGAGCAGCACATCCGATAACGAATGCCGGTGCACGATGCCGATCGGGTGGCCGCGTTTATCCAGGACTGCCAGCGAATTGAGGTTGGCTTGGCGCCGGAACGCTTCGAGTACCTGGGCGGTGGCGGTGTCCTGATCGACGGCCGGTTGTTCGTTGAGCAGCGCGCTGAGGTCAGTGCCTTCGTCACTGAGCGCGAGGTTGGCGGTGTCGGGCTTGGGCAGCATTTGGCGCGCTTCCTGCGGCGGGTGTTCCTGCGGACGACACAGCAAGTAACCCTGAACCAGATCGACGCCCATCTCCGTCAACACCGCCAGTTCTTCGGGCAGCTCGATGCCCTCGGCAATCACTTGAGCGCGCGACGCCCGGGCAATCTGCAGGATGGAGCCGACAAATTCGCGCTTGAGTGCATCCTGATGGATGCCGTCGATAAAATGCCGATCAATTTTCACGTAATCCGGGCGCAGCTCCGACCATAAACGCAGGCTGGAATAGCCGGCACCCAAGTCATCCAGGGCAATCGCGAAGCCCATGTCGCGGTAATGATGCAAGGCGGTTTGCAGTAAGTCGAAATCGTCGGTGGGCGTTTGCTCGGTGAGTTCGATCACCACTTGGCTGGGCGCAATACCGAAGTCGCGCAGCAGTTGCAGGGTGCGCCCAGGTTGGTGCGCCGTCTCCATCAGCGACTCCGGCGAGATATTCAGGAACAGCTTGCCGGGTAATTTCTGTGCGCTGAAACGTCGACAGGCACTTTCGCGGCAGGCCATTTCCAGTTCGCTCAAGCGCCCGGCATGGCTGGCCACCGAGAACAACGCGACGGGGGAGTGCAGCGGGCTGTTGGACGGGCCACGGCTGAGGGCTTCGTAGCCGAGGATACTGCGGTCAGAAAGGCAGATGATCGGTTGGAACAGGCTGTACAAACTGCCTTGAGCCAAGATAGAGCCCAATGCATTCAGCTGTTCGGTCATGGTCATGGCGATCTCGATCGAAAAAAAAGGATCGCAGGCCTCAAGCCTGCGATCCTTCATTTCACGACAGAATGATGTCTATATGATGACACTCCGAGGAGCGATCACATTAAATCGCCATCATTTACTGCTTGGCCACCTGTTTACTGATTTTCAGGTAGTCCAGCAGTATCCGGCCAGTCTCGGCCAGGTAGGCGTCGTCTTCCGGCTTGGTTTTTTCCGCCTCGGTCGGCAGCGCATCTTCATCTTCTTTCTTCAGCTCTTTGAGCGGGTCTTCACCCTTGGCCTTGCGGCGGGTGTTTTCCAGCACCAGTTGCTGATTCTCGATGTCGGTGTGCTGTGCACGACGGTCCGCTTCGTTGAGGCTGACGGTTTTTTCTTCCATCAGCTTCTTGGCCAAGGCCAGTTTGTCGCGGATGAACACGAACTCGGCATCCTTGGCGGAGCGTGCGTCGTGGTCAGCTTTCAATTGCGTGATGAACGGCTTGAACGGGTCCGACGCCGGTTTGATCGCAGGGCGGATGGTGTCCCACGGCATGGCTTCGGGCAGGGCGCTTTCGCCGATTTCCTTGGTGTCGATGATCGACGGGAAATCAACGTCCGGCAGCACGCCTTGATGCTGGGTGCTCTGCCCGGAAACCCGGTAGAACTTGGCCAGCGTCAGCTTGAGTTCGCCATGGTTGAGCGGCTGAATGGTCTGCACGGTGCCTTTGCCGAAGGTCTGCCCGCCAATGATCAGCGCGCGGTGGTAGTCCTGCATGGCGCCGGCAAAAATCTCCGAGGCCGAGGCCGAAAGACGGTTGACCAACAACGCCATCGGGCCTTTGTAGAAGGCACCCGGGTTCTCGTCTTCGAGCACGTCGACACGGCCGTCAGCGTTGCGTACCAACACGGTCGGGCCTTTGTCGATAAACAGGCTGGTCAGCTCGGTGGCTTCCTGCAGGGAACCGCCGCCGTTGTTGCGCAGGTCGATGACCACGCCGTCGACTTTTTCCTTCTGCAGCTCAGTCAGGATTTTTTTAACGTCGCGGGTGGTGCTCTTGTAGTCCGGGTCGCCGGCACGGAAGGCCTTGAAGTCCAGGTAGAAGGCGGGAATTTCAATCACGCCCAGCTTGTAGTCCTTGCCATCCTGCTTGAGGTTAAGGACTTTCTTCTGTACGGCCTGATCTTCGAGCTTCACCGCTTCACGGGTGATCGACACGATCTTGCTGGTCTGGTCGTTCGGTGCATTGGTGTGCGGAATCACTTCCAGGCGCACCACGCTGCCTTTCGGCCCACGGATCAGCTTGACGACTTCGTCGAGGCGCCAGCCGACCACATCGACCATCTCTTTGTCGGCCTGGGCCACGCCGATGATCTTGTCAGCCGGGGCAACCTGCTTGGTCTTGTCCGCCGGACCTGCCGGCACCAGACGCACGATTTTGACCTGGTCATTGTCGCTTTGCAGGACGGCACCGATGCCTTCCAGCGACAGACTCATGTTGATATCAAAATTTTCCGCGTTATCTGGCGACAGATAGTTGGTGTGCGGGTCGTAGGACATCGCGAAGGTGTTGATGTACGCCTGGAAGATGTCTTCGGCACGGGTCTGGTCCAGACGTGCCAACTGATTCTTGTAGCGCTTGGTCAACAGCTCTTGAATCGCCTTGGGCTCTTTGCCGGCGATCTTCAATCGCAGCACTTCGTCCTTGACGCGTTTGCGCCACAGATCATCAAGCGCGGCGGTGCTGGTCAGCCAAGGCGCGTCCTTGCGATCCACCAGAAGGGTTTCTTTCTGGGTGAAGTCGAGTTTGTCGACGCCTTTGTTCAGCTCGGCCAAGGCGAAATCCAGACGCGCTTTCACGCGGTCCAGGTAGCGCTTGTAGATGGTGAAGCTGGGCTGCAGGTCGCCGCTCTTTAAGAAGTCGTCGAACTGGGTCTTCCACTTGTCGAACTCAGCGATATCGCTGGCCAAAAAGTAGCTGCGCGACGGGTCCAGCAGCTTGAGGTAGCTGTCATAGATGATCACCGAGCGAGCGTCGTCCAGCGGCGGCTTGCTGTAGTGATGGCGCTTGAGCAACTCGACGACGTTAAGGCTCGCAATTACCTCATCGCGATCAGGCTGAAGGTTATCCCAGCTGTTGGCTGCGAACGTATTGGTCGACATCGACGCGAAGCCGAGACCAATGAAAAGAGCGAGGGCGGTACTGGGGAATAGATGCTTCATGCTGATTCGACGCGGGGGCAATTGATAACGCATATTAGGCCGTCTTTGAAGTCGCCGGTTCCATATGGGCCGGTCGCATAATGCAAAAAGCCCGCTGCTACAGCGACGGGCTCAGTCCAGAGTCACTATGGAGGCACTGTGAAAGCATTGCAAGGCGTGGAAGGTCATGTGGAGTGGTTAGAAGAGCCCAGTCCTACGTGCGATGTAGGCCAAGTTCGCATTCGTGTGGCGGCAGCGGGCCTTAATCGCGCCGATTTATTACAATGTGCGGGGCTTTATCCGCCACCGCCCGGCGCCAGCGCGGTGCTGGGTCTTGAGTGTGCAGGCGTGATCAGCGAAGTAGGGCCGGGCTCGTCCTGGCAGGTCGGCGATCGTGTCTGCGCGTTGCTGGCCGGCGGCGGCATGGCCGAAGAAGTGGTGGTGGACGCACGCCACGTGCTGGCGGTGCCGCCAGATTTTTCGCTCACCGAAGCGGCGGCGCTGCCTGAGGTGTACATCACGGCGTGGCTGAATGTGTTTCAGCTGGCAGGCCTTAAACCCGGTGAGAAAGTTCTGCTGCATGCCGGTGCGAGTGGCGTCGGCTCGGCGGCGATTCAATTGTGCAAGGTGTTTGGCAGCCCGTGCTGGGTCAGCGTCGGCTCGGCAGAGCGCCTGGCCTATTGCGAAGCACTCGGTGCCCAGGGCGGCGTGGTACGTACCGACGGCCTTGAAGCGCTGCGCGACTTCGGGCCGTTCGATGTCATCCTCGACCCGGTGGGCGCCAACTATGCCGCGTTGGACCTTAAACTGCTGGCCGTGGACGGGCGTTGGGTGCTGATCGGCTTGATGGGTGGCCGCGAAGCGCAGCTCGACCTCGCGCAGGTGTTGGGCAAACGCATTCAGTTGCTCGGCTCGACCTTGCGCAGCCGCAGTGATCAGTTCAAGGCCGACCTGTTCAGTGATCTGAGCCAGCATGTGTGGCCGCTGTTTGCTGAAGGCCGCCTGAGCCCGCAACTGGCCAAGACGTTCCCGATCAAGGACGCCGAGGCGGCGTTTGCCGAACTGGCAACCAATCAGATTTGTGGGAAGTTGGTGTTGGTGATTGACGAGAGCCTGAGCTGACTCCGGATTTGAGTTCAGCCCAGTGTGCCAAGTGGGGGAGGGGGCTTGCTCCCGATAGCGGAGTGTCAGGTGAAATATTCTTCACAGATACACTGCCATCGGGAGCAAGCCCCCTCCCACATTTGATTGAGTTTGCAGTTCAAAAATGCTCTGCCGGCTCCGGTGATTGATGAGGAACAGAACAGATCCCTGATTGGAATACAGTCAACTGTGGGAGGGGGCTTGCTCCCGATAGCGGAGTGTCAGGTGAAATATTCTTCACAGATACACTGCCATCGGGAGCAAGCCCCCTCCCACATTTGATTGAGTTTGCAGTTCAAAAATGCTCTTCCGGCTCCGGTGATTGATGAGGAACAGAGCTGATCCCGAATTGAAGTACAGTCCAGTGTGGGAGGGGGCTTGCTCCCGATAGCGGAGTGTCAGGTGAAATATTCTTCACAGATACACTGCCATCGGGAGCAAGCCCCCTCCCACATTTGATTGAGTTTGCAGTTCAAAAATGCTCTTCCGGCTCCGGTGATTGATGAGGAACAGAGCTGATCCCTGATTGAAATACAGTTAACTGTGGGAGGGGGCTTGCTCCCGATGGCGGAGTGTCAGGTGAAATATTCTTCACAGATACACTGCCATCGGGAGCAAGCCCTCTCCCACATTTGATTGGGTTTGCAGTTCAAAAATGGGTGGTCAGGTCCACTGGTGGATTGGCCAGCCGGCCTTCTCGGCGTGTTCGCGCAGCACCGGGTCCGGGTTTACTGCCTGCGGGTGATCGACCTTCAGCAGCAGCGGCAGATCATTGCGCGAGTCCGAGTAGAAGTACGCGCCGTCCAGCGTTTCACCGGTTTGCTCCAACCATGCCAGCAACCGGGTTATCTTGCCTTCACGGTAACTCAGTACGCCCACGGTACGGCCGCTGTACACGCCATGGCTGACGTCCAGGTCAATGCCCAGCACTTCATCAATACCGATGCGCGCCGCAATCGGTTTGACCAAGTGCGTGCCCGAAGCGGAAATCACCAAGACCCGGTCGCCATTGGCGCGGTGGCGGGCGATGGTCTTGGTGGCTTCGCTGTAGATCAGCGGCTCGATGATGTCCTCAACCCATGGCTCTACAAGGTGATCGATTTCTTCCGGCGTGCGGCCGATCATCGGCTCCAGGCTGAAGTCCATGAAATCTTCCATCAACAGCTTGCCTTGGCTGTAGGCGTCCATCAGCTCAACGTTCTTGCGCATGAACGACTCAGGGTCGACCCAGCCCAGGCGGCCCATTTGCTCGCTCCACAGGGTGGCGCAGTCGCCGTGGATCAGGGTGTCGTCCAGATCAAAAATTACCAATGCCATCCGTCATGCTCTCTCAATAAATCTTGCGTCAGGCTACTTCACACAACGCACTGGGGTCGATAGAAAGTGCCAGGCGCTGACCATCGGGGTGCAAATCGGCGGCCGAGCGGTTGAGCACATCGACCACCAGCTCCACGCCGCGTGCTTCGACGCGATAACGAATGACATTACCCAACAGGCTGTGGCTGCGCACCAATGCGTCGAGTTCGCCGCTACGGCTCAATTCGATGGCTTCCGGGCGAATTGCGATGCGCCCGCTGATCGGCCGTTGCAGCAACTGGCTGGCCTTGGCGGCATCGAGCAGGTTGTAGTTGCCGATAAACCCGGCGGCGAATACGTCTACTGGCGCGGTGTAGAGCGTCTCGGCATCGCCGCTCTGCACGATCTTGCCCTGGTTCATCAGGAAGATCCGGTCCGACATGGTCAGCGCTTCCTCCTGGTCGTGGGTCACGAAAATCGTGGTCAGCCCCAGCTCACGCTGGATCTGGCGGATTTGTTCGCGCAGGTGTTTGCGAATGCGTGCGTCCAGCGCCGACAACGGCTCATCCAGCAGCAACAGGCGCGGGCGCGTCACCAGGGAGCGTGCGAGCGCCACGCGCTGGCATTGGCCGCCGGACAACTGGTGCGGGTAGCGGCCCGCGAATTCTTTGAGTTCCACCAGTTGCAGCACTTCCTGCACACGTGTGTGGCTGTCGTCGGCATTGACCTTTTGCATACGCAGGCCAAACGCGACGTTCTGCTCCACGGTCATGTTGGGAAACAGCGCATAGCTTTGGAAGACCATGCCGATGTGGCGTTTTTGCGGGCTCAGAGGGACGATGTCCTGGCCCTCCAGCAGAATTTTGCCACCGTCTACCGACGTCAGCCCGGCGATGCAACGCAGCAAGGTCGACTTGCCGCAACCGGACGGGCCGAGCAGGGTGACGAATTCGCCCTTGGCGACCTCGCAGTTGATGTCACTGAACACCGGGGTGCCGGTGTAGCCTTTTTGCAGGTGTTGGACGCTGACGAAGCTCATTGGCTTTTGTCCTTGTTCAAGATGTTGGCGGCCCAGGTCAGCACCAGCACAAAGAAGAAATAGGAAATCACGATGGCGCTGGTGAAGTGGCCGCTGGTGTTGCGCATGTTGTTCAAGTACACCTGCAGGGTTTCGTAGCGGGTGCCCACGAGGATGTTGGCGAACACGAATTCACCGAACAGAAACGAGAACGACAACAGCAGCGCCACCATCAAGCCTTTGCGCAGGTTCGGCAGCACCACCAGGATCGCCGCCTGCCACGTGCTGGCGCCGAGCAGTTGCGAGGCGTCCATCAGGTCGCGCAGGTTGATCGCTTGCAGGTTGTTGGTGATCGCGCGGTACATGAACGGCAGCGCCACGGTGAAATAGCAGCCGATCAGAATCCACGGCGTGCCGACCATCGCCAGCGGCCCGGAGCCATAGAGTTGCAGCAAGCCCACCGATGACACCACCGGCGGTATGGCGAAGGGCAGCAAGATGAGGATGTTCATCAGCGCGTCGAGCTTTGGGAAGTGGTAATGCACCACGAACAACAGCGGCAGAATCAGCACCACCGACAGGATCAGCGCGCCCACGCACACCAGCAGCGACTGCCCGAAGGCCATCAAAAAGCGTGGGTCACTCCACAGTTGCACATACCATTTCAGGGTAAAACCCGCCGGCAGAATGGTCGCCGACCAACTGCTCGCGATGGAGTAGACAAAGGTGCCCACCAGCGGCAATACCAGGATCGCAAACAACACATACACCACTACCCGATGGTAGAGGGCGGCGGGGCTGGCTTCAGCGCGAGACATGGTAGCTCCTCTTGAGCAGCAGTTGATGCACCACGGTGACTACAGTCATCAGCGCCACCAGCACCACGGCCAGGGCACTGGCCATGTTCGGGTCCAGCGAGATGTCACCGGAGACCATCGCCGCGATGCGAATCGGCAGTACGTTGAAGTTGCCGGTCGTCAGCGCGTACACCGTGGCATAGGCGCCGAGGGCATTGGCCAGCAGGATGACGAAGGTGCCGAGCAGCGCCGGGGTCAGCACCGGCAGGCCGATATGCCGCCAGAACTGCCAGCCGCTGGCGCCGAGCAGCGAGGCCGATTCGCGCCAGTCTTCGCGCAGCGCGTCGAAGGCCGGGTAGAGCAGCAGCACGCCCAGTGGAATCTGAAAGTAGGTGTACAGAATGATCAACCCGGTTTTGGAGTACAGGTTGAAATCCTGAATGATCCCGGCCTGCTTGAGCATGATCGTGATGCTGCCGTTGAAGCCCAGCAAAATGATGAACGCGAAGGCCAGCGGCACGCCGGCAAAGTTGCTGGTCATGTTGGCGAACGCGGTCACGAAGTTGCGCAGCGGGCCATCCACGCGGCGCAGCGAATAGCTGCCAAGCACCGAGATGATGATCCCGAACACGCTGGAGTAGAAGCTGATTTCCAGGCTGTACTGGATGGCTTGCAGGTAGAACTTCGAGCTGAAGATTTTAGTGAAGTTGGCGAGGCCCCAGCCGAACTCTTCCGATTCCAGGCTGTTGATCAACACCCACCCCAACGGGGCAATTTCAAACACGATAAAAAACAGCGCAAATGGCACCAGGCACAACAGTGCCAGCCATTTGCTTCGGGTCATTGCGCTCACTTCAACAGCTCCCGGCAGACAGGTTTGTCGTGGGGCACACCGAGCAGTTCGCAGACGGTGCCGCACAGTTCGGTTTGCTTGGGCAGTGCAGTCGGGTCGAAGTTGAACGCCGAGCCCACCACGAACAGCGGCACTTCGCGTTCTTCCGGCAGCAGGCCGTTGTGCGAGCGGTCATTGTTCATGCCGTGGTCGGCGGTCACCAGCACCTGGTATCCGGCATCCAGCCAGCCTTGCAAGTAGTCGGCAAGGATGATGTCGGCCGAGCGCGCGCTGTTGCGGTATTGCGCGGTGTCGAGGCCATGTTTGTGGCCGGCGTCATCAATGTTCATCGGGTGCACCAGCAGAAAGTTCGGCGCGTGTTGGCGGCGCAGGCTTTCGGCGTCGGCGAACAGGTGGGAGTCCGGGTAGTGGTCACTCCAATAGAAATGCCCGTGCTGGATCGCCAGCGCCTTGTCGTCGGTACACCGGTCACGCGCGGCAATAAACGGCGTGCGGTTATACAGCTCGCTGATCCAGTGGTAGGCCGCCGCGGCAGTGCCAAGGCCTGCGTCGGTGGCGTAATGAAAGATGCTGCGCTGGTTGGACAGGCGCGAGACATGGTTGTGGACGATGCCGCTGTCGATCGGTGGCACGCCGGTGAGGATGCATTCATACAGCGGGCGGGATAAGGCCGGTAGCTCACATTCCAGTTTGTAAAGCGCTGCGCGTCCTGCGCCGATATAGGCCTGAAGGTGCCCCATTGCATGTCGGGCAACTTCGTAGTTCAGGCCGTCGAGCACCACCAGGATGACGTTGTGCTTCATAGGGGCTGGAGCTCCGCAACGAATGGTTAGCGGGTTCAAGTGTGGGAGCAGGTGTTTGCGCGATCAGGCTTATGTGGGAGCAGGCTTTCGCTTACACACACAAGCCTGTTCCCACAAAGCCCGCTGCTACACCGACCGGCTTACTGCATATTGATGATGACTTCTTCCTGCCACTTCTGCGGCAGTGCCTTGGAGGTTTTTTCCCAAGCGTCGGCATCCTTGATCGGCATGGCTTTTTTGTACTGCTCGTTCGGCAACAGGTTGGCTTGGACGTCTGCCGGCAAGGTCAGGTGCTCGGCACGAATTGGACGGGCGTTACCGCGCGCAAAGTTGATTTGGCCAGCGTCGCTGAAGCTGTATTCACGCGTCAGTTTGGCGGCGTTCGGGTGCTTGGCGTACTTGTTGATGATGGTGGTGTAGCCGGAAATTACCGAGCCGTCCGATGGGATCAGCACCACGTAGTCATCCGGGTTGGCCATTTTGGCTTTGTAGCTCAAGCCGTTGAAGTCCCAAACCACGCCTACTTCGACTTCGCCTTTTTCCATGGTGGCGATGGTCGGGTTAGCCAGCGACAGGCGACCTTGCTTGGCGATTTCGGCAAACATCAGCAGCGCAGGCTGGATGTTTTTCTCGTCGCCACCGCTGGCCAGGGCCGCCGCGAGTACGCCGTTGGCGGCTTGTGCGGCGGTGCCGACGTCACCGATGGAGACCTTGTATTTGCCGGTCTTCAGGTCAGCCCAGCTTTTTGGTGCTTCGGAGCCGTGCAGCAGTTTTTTGTTGACGATGAACGCGATAGTGCCGGTGTAGGCCAGTGCCCAGTTGCCGTCTTTATCTTTCGCCCAATCCGGTACTTGCGCCCAGGTGGTGGGTTTGTACGGCTGAGCCACGCCCTGTTTCACCGCAATCGGGCCGAAGGCTGCGCCGACGTCACCGATATCGGCGCTGGCGTTGTCTTTCTCTGCCGCAAACTTGGCGAGTTCCTGCGCCGAGCTCATGTCGGTGTCGGTGTGCTTGAGGCCGTAGATTTTGGTCAGGTCGTCCCACGTGCCTTTCCAGTTGGCCCAGTCATCGGGCATGCCGACGCTGTTGACGGCGCCTTCCGCTCGGGCGGCGGCTTCGAGCGTTTTTAGATCGGTATCAGCGGCCATGGCGGCGGTGCACATGGCAAGGGTCGAGCCTAACAGTGATGCCAGGAAAAGCTGTTTCATCCGAAGCTCCTTTGGGCGTGTTCAACGCTGCGTTTTTATCGACGTTTGCGGTGGTGTTGGTCTAGGTCAGCAATACCTGAGCCAATCTAGGCGCGATGGATGACAGTTTCATGTCGATGTCGTTTTTCAATCGCCTGTGTCGCTCAGTTCAGACTCAGCGTAGACCATGCTCAAGTGCCCGCCTGCCCTGGACTTGGCCGATGTATTGCAGGGTGTGCGCAGCGTGCGCCGCAAGGCAGGGCAGGGGCTGTCATCTGTCGGTCATCTGCACTGCCTAGGCTTACAGGCAACAGCAAAAGCCTGAATAACGTGTGGTTTACGCACCGGTAAGGTGCTGGTCTAGTCCAGATAGGGAATGTTGATGCGCGATGAGGCAATCAAGGCAGTGACCTCTATTGGCATGGCGCTGCAAGAGCAGATCGACCACGGCCTGTTGCCGCCTGCGGGTAAATTGCCCGCCGAGCGCAAGCTCAGCGAGTTGTTTGGTACCACTCGCATCACCGTGCGTGAAGCCTTGTTACAGCTTGAGGCCCAAGGCCAGATTTATCGCGAAGAGCGCCGTGGCTGGTTTGTCTCGCCGCCCCGGCTGGCTTACAACCTGATACAGCGCAGCCACTTCCACGCGATGGTCAGCGACCAGGGGCGGGTGGCGTCGACCGAGGTGATCTCGGCGCGGCTGCAGCCGGCGTCGGCGGCGGTGTGTGCATGGTTGCAGTTGCCGGCGTTATCGAGCGTGATTCAGATTTGCCGTTGTCGGCGGATTGATGGGCGCTTGGTGCTGTATGTGGAGCACTACCTGAACCCGCAGTATTTTCCGGGGATTTTGGCGTGCGACCTGACCCAGTCGATGACCGAGCTATACGCACGTAAGTACGACCTGCACTACGGCCGTGTGCGTTTCGAGATCGTGCCGACGTCATTGCCGGTGGAAGCCGCCGCCGCCTTGCGCGTGTCGGTGGGCAGCCCGGGCTTGCGCATCGCCCGGGTTAATTATGACCAGCATCAGCGGTTGATCGACTGCGACCTGGAGTTTTGGCGGCATGATGCAATTCATGTCGGGGTGGACGTGGTTTAAGCCCGTGGCAAACGGCCTCGCTATGGCAAATGAGCTTGCTATGGCAAGCGGGCTGTTGTGGCGATCGGGCTTGCTCGCCACAGTAAGCCTGCACAACACAGCAAGCCCGCTTCCACATCGCCTAGGGGCTGAGGGTTTTGATCACGTGGTCGACATTGGTTTCAAGCTCCGTCACCGGGTCCGCGCCGTCGACGTTCAATACCAATAGCTGTGCACCGCCCGCCGTTACTGCCGCGTAAACCGCGTCACTCGGCTGCCGGTGATGCAGCACCAGCGCTACCTCGCTGTCCTTCAAGCTGGCGCTCAATTCTCGCAACGCCTCAGGCGTCCAATCGGCATCTGGCCGTGCGTCGGTACTGATCACTTCCAGGTTCAAGCTGCTGACCAAATACGCGAAGTGATCGCTCAGGCTGATCACGCTGAGGTTGTCCGCCTTGGCCAGCCGCGCTTCGCTGTCGGCGCTGAGTTTGAGCAGGCGCTGTTTGAGGGCGGCAAGGTTGGCGTCGATGCTCGGTTTGGCGGCGGGGGCGAGGCGGCTGAGGTCGGCGGCCATCACATCGGCCATGCGCCCCATATTGTTGCTCGACTGCCATGGCTGGCTGTTCAGGCCATCGGCACTGCCCGGTTGCACGGCGATACCCGGCAAACCGCCGTCCACCGGGCGCGCGGCGTCGATTTCGACGATGCGCACATTGCTGCGCCGTGCGACGGGGTACAGCGGGTCGTCCGGCCACAGGGAGCGCAGGCCGATGGCGGCGTCGGCGTCGTGCGCCAGCGTGTGCAGGGCCGGGGCACCACGGCCGGTAAAATAAGACACCTGGCGCGAGCCCGGCAGGTTCGCCGGGGCGGCGCGCTCAAGCTTCACGTCGGTGCCCTTGAGCAGCACCTCGGCCAGACCGTAAGTGACCGGGAGCGAGGCCAGAACCTTCACCGGCTTTATCGATTTGGCTTTGGTCAGCGCGGCGTTGCCGAGGCCGTGATGGGCGGTGAAGTCCCTGGGCTGGAAGCCATCCACCGCGGCCAGCGCCGAGGTACTGATCAAGCAAGCGATGGCCAAGGCCAGTGGGCGAAACACAGGGCGCATTATCCAAGATTCCCTTTGAGGCTGGGTACGGTGCCGCGCGCGATGGCGGCGAAAGCGAAGGCGATACCGGCCACCAGAATGATCGCGGCTCCGGACGGGATGGGCAGGTCGAAGATGATCGGCAGCAGAATGCCGCACAGCGTGCTCAGCGTGGCGATTACCACCGAGACCCAGAAAAAACCTTTGAGCGACTGGCTCAGCAGGCGCGCCGCAGCGGCGGGAATCACCAGCAGCGCGCCGACCAGAATCGCGCCGATCACCTTGACCGCCGCCACGGTGATCAACGTCACCAGAATCACAAACAGGTAATCCAGGGTCTTCACCGCCACACCGCGAACGGCGGCCAATTGCGGATTAAAGCTTGCCAGCATGATGCGGTTGTACAGCGGCAATGCGAGGACCATCACCAGCGAACCAACGATGGCCAGCACCAGTAAATCGTTGCCGTTGACGGTCAGCACCGAACCGAACAACACATTCTCCAGAATGTGCACGTTGATCTTGCCCGCCAGAATCAGCAGCAGGCTCGCACCCAACGCCAGCGACACCGAGAGGAATACGCCGATGAGGGTGTCCGGCGCCAGGCCCGTGCGGTTGCGCAGATAATTGAGCAGGATGCCGAACAACAGGCAGTAGCCGAACAACGCGCCGTATGGCCCGGTGTACGGTTCACCGAGCAGAATGCCCACGGCCACGCCGGTCAGCGCGGCATGCCCGACCGCCTCGGAGAAAAACGCAAAGCGCTTGACCACCACCAGCGTGCCCAAACCGCCCAGCACCGGGCCGATCAGCAAGCCCGCGAGCAAGGCGTTGACCACAAAACCGTAGGCCAGCGCTTCCGGCAAATAGCCGGAAGAGGCCCAGCCCTGAACCATCAAACGAAACGCTTCATAACTCATTGCGCCGGGCTCCTGGGGTGAGTGGAGAACAGGGTCAGCAGGCGGTCCGGGGTCAGCGCCTGTTTTGGCGAGGCGTCGAACAGCACGCGGCGGTTCAGGCCGGTGACGCGATCTGCGAGGCGGCCAACCGCTTCCAGGTCGTGTTCGATCCACAGCACGGTGATCCCGGCCAGGCGCCAGTCACTCAACAAACGCTCAAACACCTGGATACCGGCTTCATCGAGGGCCGACATCGGTTCATCCAGCACCAGCAGTTTTGGCGCGGGGATCAGGCCTTGCGCCAGCAGCACGCGCTGGCGCTCGCCGCCCGACAACGCACCCATGCGGCGCTTGCGTTTGTCCTGCATGCCAACCCGTTCCAGCGCTTCGCCAATAGCGCCAGCGGTGTGTTTGGACAGCCCCAGAAATGCCGGGCGTCGCTGACACATGGCCGCCATGAAGTCGTCGACGGTCATCGGCAAGCCGCGGTCGAATTCCAAGGCTTGCGGCACATAACCGATGGTGCCGGGTGCAGTCGGCCAGTGCAGGCGCAATTGCCCCTGGTGCGGCGTTTGCCCCAGCAGCGTTTTTATCAGCGAACTTTTACCGCCTCCGTTCGAGCCTACCAGCGCGTGGATGCTGCCCGGTTGCACCTGAAAACTCACCGCATCCAGAATCACCGTGCGACCCAAGGTCAGCGACACGTTATCGAACTCAATGGTCGGGCCAGTGCTGGCCACGGTCAGTTGTTGCGCCGCCGTCATGCGCCCGACTCCTGAATCGCCCGCACCACCGTGTTGAGGTTGCCGGTCATTTCCACTTCGTACTTCTCAGCCGTGTATTCGCCGTAGGAAATATGCGACAGCGGGTACAGCTTGACCCCGGATTCACGCTGGATCGTCTCGACGTAAGTGGAGGGGAAATCCATCTCCGAGAAGATCACCTTCACATCCAGCGCGCGCAGTTCATCGATGGTCTTTTTCAACTGGCTGGGGCTTGGCTCGATACCATGGGCCGGTTCAACCACGGCGGTGACTTCCAGGCCAAACTCGCGCAGCAGGTAGTCGTAGGCCGCATGCACCGTGGCCACGCGCAAATCCGGGTTGGGCGCGCTGGTCAGCTTGGCCAGCGCATCGGCACGCATCTGGCGCAGGCGTTTGCCGTAAGCGCGGGCGTTTTGCGTGTAGGCCTTGGCGTTGTCCGGGTCCAGCTTGCCGAGTTCGCGGGCGATATTATTGACTTGGGCAATCGATGCGCTGATCGACAGAAACGTGTGCGGGTTGACCACCTTGCCGGCGCCGCGCGCAGCATTCCCGGTCGCGGCCAGCAGTGGCACGTTGGCGTTGGCCTCGATCACCGCAATGTCCGGGCGCTCGCTGGTGGCGATCATGCGGTCGGCGAAATCGTCATGGCCAACGCCGTTGAGCACAATCACGTCGAGTGTGCCGATGCGTTTGATGTCTTCGGCCCGTGGCTCGTAGGCGTGGGGGTTGAAGCCGGCCGGGATCAATGGCACCACGTCGGCCTTGTCACCGACGACATTAGCCACGTAGCTGTAATAAGGGTGCAGGGTGATGCCGATGCGCAGGCGTTTTGCGCCCTCGGCATTCGCCAGGGGCGCGAACATCAGGCTGAACAGGCTGAGCAGTAACAGGCGCAACAGGGGAGATGAAATAGACATGGGCACTCGGGCTTCTCGTTCAGTGACGCTGCTGGCGGGTGACGCCGGCATCGAATTGCGCGACGACCTGCTGCCAGCCGGCAGCGATCAGCGCCGGGTCAGTCAGGTCGGAGGGGGCCGCCGGGTTGGCTTGGCGGTTGAGCCAGATGTCCGGCTCGGCGCCGTGCACGCGCATCAGCAGCGAGCCGCTGGTGCCGGGCGCTTGGCTCAGGCCGAGGTAGGCCGCAGGCTCAAGCAATTGCCAGCGATGGTTGCCACGGCTGACCGAGCTGGCGTCTTGGGCAAACGGTGCGAAACCCTCTTCGGCCAATTGCTCAGGCGGCGGCAGGGCGCTTTGCTCCTGTTGCAGCAGCTGGATTTCATCCAGCGTCACCCGCAGGTCGGCGTAGATACCTTGCTCGGCGGCGCTCAGGTCGCGGCGCGCGTCCAACTGGTGGCTGGGCACGGCGACAACGGTTTGGGTTTCAGCGTGCAGCGCCACCACCGTGCCTGACACCGCGAGGATGATCAGGCATAACAGCAGCACATAGAGGGTTTCATGGCCGGCACCGGCGGGGCGTACAACCTGGGTGGTACTCATTGGGAAGGGATGTCCGCTTGGTCGATTTCAACGACATGGCCGGGGCCTGCGTCAAACAGTACATAGAACTCGGCCGATGGCTTCTTGAAGGTCAGGGTCGAGTCCTGCCCGAGTTTGCCCGGCAGCAGGATGGTTTCGTCGTAGCCGATTACGTCCAGCGTCACCCCCGGTGCACCACTGCCGTCGGAGAAACCGCCGGTGCACTGGATCTGTTCGCCGGCGACTTCCTTGCATTCGCACATCGGGTTGTGGGCCAGCGCCGGGGTACTGAAACCGGCTGTGAGCAACAGCGCGGCGCAGACACGCGCGCGGGTCAGGCGCATTAACGTCATGGTTTGACTCCTTGCTTGTTCAACCAGTCAACGGTGGCGGGCGAGGCTTGGCTCAGCGGGATCGAACCCTGGTGCATCGTGCCGTCCCAGCCTTCCATGGTGACCCACAGTTCGGCATCTGCTGGCGTGCGTTCAGGCACCGGCAGCAATGCGCCCATGCGGTATGGCGTACCAAAGAAGATCACCCCGGCGGCGCGCAGGCTGCGCGGTTTGCCGATACGCAAGTAGGTCGCCTTGACCTCCCCGGCGCAGGCACCGCACAGTGCCGCGTTGAAAAATTTCATCGGGCCGGCCGGGTCCGGGCGCGGGCCTTCGATGCGAAACTCGGCGAGGGTCAGGCTCCACGGCCCAACCTTCACCTCGCCGGCGACCCGCTCGCCGATGCCGGTGTCGCCGCGAAACAGCGCGGCGTCGGCAAAATATTTGGGCATAAAACCCAGCGGCACCAGCAACAGCAGCACATTGATGTGGAACCGCCATTTCAGCCAAAAGGCCCGCAGCGGCGAAGATGAGGGTGCAGCGGCGACCTTGCTCATCATTGGCCCTCCGTGGTTTCAGCGTGCATTGCAGGAATGGCTGCGGGTTGGCGCTGCATCTTATGGCTGCGCTTGAATGCATTAAGGGTGGCCAGCGCGGTGCGCTTGGTCCAGATCAGCAGGCCGCTCAACACCATCATGCTCAGCAGCAGGCCGAAAAATGCCCAGATCAGCTTGATCCACAGGCCACCAAAGTCACCGGTGTGCAGCGGGCGCATGGATTCGGTGACGAACTCCAGCGTCGAACGGTCGGAGAGCAAATGCGACACAGCGATTTCGCCGCTGTAGGGGTTGAGTTGCGCCGTCTGGAACATCAACGGGTACCAGCCGCGCCCGCCAATCTGCAGGTGGCTATAGGCATTGAGGGGCAGGAACACAAAGCTGGCATCCAGCCCCGGGATGCGCTGGGTGGCAATTTTGATTGCTTCGTCCAGCCCAATCATCGGCGCAGGTACACCGGGTGCGGACATCGGCACTTTCTCCCGCGCAATCACTGGCACCACAGGTTCGCTGGAGATGGAAATCTGGTTATCGCCGAGGATCGCCTGGATCAAAAACCAGGTGCCGGTGATCGATATGACCGCGATAAACCAGATCGACCAGATACCGCTCAGGCGGTGGAAGTCGCCCCAGAAGATTCGCGCGCCGTGGCGGATACGCAGGGTTGGCCGCAGAAAACCCTTCCAGAAACGCTTGTACACCACCAGCCCGGTCACCAGCGACGCCAGCAGCGGCAAGCCAAGCGCCGAGACCAGATACCAGCCCCAACTGAAGCCATTGGTGAACGGCACCAACCACCAGCCGTGCAGCGCGCGGGTAAATTGTTTGAAGTTGAAGGACGGGCTGATGCCCTGGATCGCGCCGTTGTAGGGGTTGACGTAGACCTCCACGGAACGCCCGTCCGGGTAGCTGAGGTCGACACTCAAGGCGAAGTGCGTTTCATCCGGGCGCACAATGGACTGCACGATGACCCGGGGTTCGGCACGTTTGATGGCAGCGATTACCTGGTCATAGCTGAGCAACTCGGCGTTATCCGACGGCTTGCTCGCGCGTATATCCGGGTTGGCCAGCCACACGATTTCCTGGCTGACCACCGCCAGCGTGCCGGTGACGCAGACGATCAGTACAAAAAACCAGATGGGCAATGCCAACCAACTGTGTACGAGAAACCAGAGTTTTGAGCGTGACTTCTTCGACATGTGAATGCGGGTCTTGATCGGAGGGGGCAAAGTGGCCCGGAAAAGGCCGGTCGTAGCTTTTGCTGACGCGACTGGCTGTATCTAAGTTAAGACGGATGAGAAACGCAAAACCCCAAGGCAAACATGAAAGCAAATGTTTCAGGCTTGCCCGGCATCGATTTACCGGCGTTGCCGCAAGCGGGCTTTTGTGGGTAGCAGGTGTTTGTGGGGAACGGGCTTTTGTGGCGAGCGGGCTTGCTCGCGTTGGAATGCGCAGCGCTCCGGCTTTTTTGCGGCCGCTACGCAGCCCAACGGGAGCAAGCCCCCTCGCCACAAGGGGCGGATCAGGCCTTGCCGATTGAGCGGGTTTCCACATCAAGGCCTTGCACACTGAGTTATGCAGACGGCTCCAACAACTGCGCCCCTGGCCCGTGTTCGCCAAGTTGATCATCCTGGTTACGCAGCGGGCACGCTTGCAAAGACAAACACCCGCAGCCGATACAGCCGCTGAGTTTGTCGCGCAGCAGCAACAATTTGTTGATGCGCTCATCCAGATCCTCTCGCCACTGTGCCGACAAGCGCTCCCAATCGTGCGTGGTGGGCGTGCGCCCGTCCGGCAGGGTTTGCAACGCCTCACCAATCGTCGCCAGCGGAATGCCGAGGCGCTGGGCGATCTTGATCACCACCACGCGGCGCAACACATCGCGTGGGTAGCGCCGCTGATTGCCGGCATTACGATTGCTCTTGATCAGCCCCTTGGACTCGTAGAAGTGCAGGGCGGTAACCGCGACGCCACTGCGGGCGGCCAACTGGCCGACGGTAAGTTCTTTTTTCAGCATGCACACCCCCGAATCAACACTTGACCTCGACTTAACTAGAGGTTTTACCCTGCGCTGCATCGAATCGCAAGATTTTGCCTACAGAGAAAGGGGAGTGTTCATGCAGGTATTAGAGAAGAATCGCGGTTTTACGCAGTTGATCGAGTTTCAGATCGAGCCTCGGCAGCAGCTCGCCCTGGTGGCGGCCTTGTCCATCCAAAGCGAGCGCCTGGCGCATGGCAATCGTGGCTTTATTAATGCGAGCGTGCAGGTCAGCGATGACGGGCGACGGGTGCTCAATTACCTGCAATGGCGTTCGCGCGAGGACGGCGAGGCGGCCTTTAAGGGCTTTGAGCAGGGCGCGGAAGATTTCTGGACGCTGATTCGCGCCCACCAGGCCACAGCGGTGACCTTCGGTTCGTTCCAGGTGCTGCGCAGCTTTGAGCGCAGCCATGACAACGCGTTGCACTGCCGCCTAAATGGATAGGTGCAGCATCCGCTCGCCCTGCACATTTTCCCCGGGCCTGCGCTTGTTCACCGCCAACTCGCCGATTTTGATCAGCCGCGTGCGCGTGACGTTGCGGCTCAGGCCCAACAGGTTGGCGGTGTGCACTTGGTTGTAATGGCTGAAACGGTAGGCTGCGCGCAATAGCGCGTCTTCGACCTTTTCATGCAGGGCGCCCGCCTGTTCCTCAAAGAGCTTTTGAAAGGCCCGCGCCAACAACGCTTCGGCGCTGTTATCGGTGCCGTGCTGGCTGTCGTCCTGACGCTCGATGCGCATGTTCGACAGGCGCAGGTCGTCGCGTTCAATCACGCCGTTACGGCAGATGAGCAGCGTATGGTGAATCACGTTTTCCAGCTCGCGGATATTCCCCGGCCAACTGTAGCTTTTGAGTTTGTGCTCGGCCTCGCGGCTGATGGTGATCGGGCCATAACCCAGGCGCCGACTATAAGCTTCAATAAAATGCCGGGTCAGTGGCAGGATGTCGCCGGGGCGCTCGCGCAGCGGGCTCAGTTCCAGGCTGACCACGTCGAGGCGGTAGTAGAGGTCTTCGCGAAAGTGCCCGGCGTTGATGGCCTTTTCCAGTTGCACATTGGTCGCGGCGAGTACGCGCACATCAATTGGAATGCTCTTGCGCGAACCCAGGCGCACCACTTCGCGCTCCTGCAGGACGCGCAGCAATTTGACCTGAATCGCCATCGGCAAATCGCCGATTTCATCGAGGAACAAGGTGCCGCCGTCAGCTTCTTCAAACCACCCGGCCTTGGCGCTGAGGGCGCCGGTAAAGGCGCCTTTTTCATGGCCGAACAGTTCGGCTTCCACCAGCGATTCAGAAAACGCGCCGCAGTTGACCGCCACAAACGGCCGGTTGCGCCGCGCGCTGAGGTTGTGAATATGGCGCGCCACCAGCTCTTTACCGGTGCCGGTTTCGCCGATAATCAGCACGCTGGCTTCGCTGGGTGCCACTTGCTCGATATGGTCGAGCAGCGCTTGGGATTTCGGGTCTTCGAAGACCTGCGCCGTGGCGCGTATCGAGGTCGCAAGGGCGGGCGAGGGCGGTAGGGTTAAAAGCTGCATGGGCACCTCTCTCAGGAGTAGAACGTCGGAATCGGCAGGGACTGGTTCAACGCCCAGTCCCCGAGTTCGTGGAGTTTGTAGTCCACCGGGTCGTGCAAAGTTTGTGTGCGCAGGTTGCGCCAATGGCGGTCCAGGCGCAGCGAGGCGTGGGTTGAACGTGCGCCGGTGACTTCAAACAGGCGGCTGCACAGGTCGAGGCCTTGACGCGTGGCGGCGACTTTGGCGGTGGCAATCGCAATCGCCAGTTGGCCGCGTTCGTCTTCGCTGAGGTTGGCGCCTTTGGCCCACGCCTGATCGAGCCGCTCGCCAGCGCGTTCCACCAGCAGGCGCATGCCTTCCAAAGCCACCCAGAATTCGCCGTAGTGGTGCAATACGTAAGGGTCCTGGCGCACGTCGACGGCTGAGGATTTGTGCCACGCACGGGTTTCGGTCAGGGTGTAATTGCGTGCTTCTGCAAAGGCGCCTTCGGCAATTCCGAGAAACATGTTTGTGAAGGTCAACTGCGCGATCAGTGGTCGCAGGCAGGCGTAGGGTGTGCTCAAAGGGCCGGGGTCCAGCAGCAATTCCGACTCCTCGACGCGCACCCGTTCGAAGCTGGCGCTGCCGCTGTCGGTTTGGCGTTGGCCGATGTTGTTCCAGTCGTTGTGCAAGGTGATGCCGCTGCGCCCGCTGGGGATGGCCGCGATCAACAGCTTGCCGCCAGCGCTTTCATCGACTGCCGAGGCGATGAGCATTTCTGAGTCGCTGGCGCCGGAGCAGAAACTTTTCTTGCCGGAGAATTCGCGCCAGCCGCCGAAATCCTTGACCACCGTGCGCGTATCCAACGGGTTGAGGGCGTTACCCCAGAACCAGTTTTTGCGCGCGGTTTGTTCAAACCACGGCTGCCATTGGTCCGGGCGTGCAAACAGGCGCACGGTGGCGAGCATTAAGTGGTGAAAGCCGAAAACGTGGGCAATCGAGCTGTCGACCTTGGCGAATTCGCGCACGATGCCAAGGGTTTCGCTCCAGCGCGCGCCGAGCCCACCGTATTGGCGGGGAATGCTCAGGGCCAACAGGCCACTTTGGCGCAAGGCGTCACGCTCGGCTTTGGGGGTGCCACCGCGCTCGTCGCGTTCGACGGCGCTGACGGCGAACTCGGCGGCCAGCAATTTGGCGGTCTGCAAAGGCGACGGCAGGACGCTATGGGGTTTGGCTGTCACGCGGTGTTCCTCACTATTGAGCGACTGTCAGTGTTCTCAGGCTTTATTCGTCGCGGGCAGTACATCGTTGGCAATCATTTCGCCGAACGGCCCAGTGAGGTTAGTGACGCCGCGCCCGGCAAGGCTCGCGTAGGGTTCGGGCAACAGCGGGAACACCAATTCGGCAAAGCGATACGCCTCTTCCAGGTGCGGGTAGCCGGAGAAGATGAAGCTTTCGATGCCCAGGTCTGCGTATTCCTTGATGCGCTCTGCGACTTGTTGAGGGTTACCCACCAAGGCCGTGCCTGCGCCGCCGCGTACCAGGCCGACGCCGGCCCACAGGTTTGGCGCGATTTGCAGGTTGTCGCGGCGCCCATCGTGCAAGGCCGCCATGCGTCGCTGGCCTTCGGAGTCAAAGCGCGAAAACGACTTTTGTGCGGCGGCGATGGTTTCGTCGCTGATGTGCTCGATAAGTTTGTCGGCGGCCTTCCAGGCCTCTTCTTCGGTTTCGCGCACGATCACGTGCAGGCGAATGCCGAACTTTACCGAGCGCCCGTGGCGTGCGGCGCGTTCGCGTACATCGGCAAGTTTTTCCGCAACGGCGGCAGGCGGCTCGCCCCACGTGAGGTACACGTCCACCTGTTCGGCGGCGAGGTCATGGGCGGCGTCGGAGGAACCGCCGAAGTACAGCGGTGGATAAGGCTTCTGCACCGGTGGGTAAAGTGCCTTGGCGTTGTGCACACGCAAGTGTTTGCCTTCGAAATTTACCGATTCGCCCTGCAACACGCGGCGCCATATCTGCAGGAATTCGTCGGAGACTTCGTAGCGTTCGCTGTGGTCGAGGAAACTCCCGTCGCCGCGGTTCTCGTCGGGGTCGCCGCCGGTCACCACGTTGATCAGCAGGCGGCCGTTGGACAAACGGTCCAGTGTTGCAGCCATGCGCGCCGACACCGTGGGCGAGATGATGCCCGGACGAATCGCCACCAGGTAGCGCAGGCGTTCTGTCAGCGGTACCAGCGCCGAGGCAATGACCCACGAGTCTTCGCACGAGCGTCCGGTAGGAATCAACACGCCGTAGTAACCGAGGCTGTCAGCGGCTTGCGCGACTTGCTTCAGATAATTGAGCGTGACCGGGCGTGCCCCTTGGGTGGTGCCCAGGTAATGACCGTCGCCGTGGGTTGGCAGAAACCAGAAAACATCCATGACAAATCCTTAGGCTATTTTCAGCAGAGAAGGGGAGTGCGCGGCAAACAAAGGCGCTGCACGTTCTGTGGCCAGTTGGATACGGGCTTTCAGCAACTCACTGGTAATTTGGTAGTCGGTGAAATCGGCTTCGGTGGCGTACACGCCGATTGGCAGGGTCAGTGCCTGGAAGAAGCTGAACAGCGGGCGCAGTTGGTGATCAATCACCAGTGCGTGTCGCTCGCTGCCCCCGGTCGCCGCCAGCAGCACCGGCGTATTGATCAGCGCGTTTAGGCCGATCAGGTCGAACAGGTGTTTGAGCAAGCCAGGGTAAGAGCCGCGATACACCGGCGCGGCGACGATCAGCAAGTCGGCCTGTTCGATGGCCAACAGTTGCGCTTCGACCTCCGCCGGCAGTTCATCGCGCGACAGTGCGCCGCCCAACGGTCGGGCAATATCGCCCAGCTCGATCAGCGTGGTCTGTATCGGCAGTATGCTGGCCAGTTCGGCCAACACCGCTTGGGTGAGTACCAGGGTTCGCGACGGGCGCCAGGTTCCGCCGGAGACGGCAACCACATTCAGGGGACGGGTCATAAACAGTTCCTTTTTCAACAGTGGTTCGTGGCAAGTGAGGTGGAACCGATTGAGCAAGAGCTGTACCAACGGCTCAAAGCCCCGATTGGCGTGGGCTGCAGGCTCACTGTTGAAAATTCAAGCTGTTGGGTGTCTGGTGTTTTGTTGAATGACTGTTGCCAGTGCAACAGTTGCGTGGCGAACAGTGGGGGTTCTGTGTCGTCATTTATAGAGGCTTGCGTTTATTCCGTAAACGAACGTATTTCCATATTTATAGATCTAAAATGAATATAAGTTCTTCGGTATCGAAAAGGCCTGAACGGTTGATAGCGACTATCACGGGCGATGATTTTTCAGCGTGAAGCAGCGGGAGTAGCCTGTGCTCATTGACTTCAAACCTCCTTCGCAGGGCCTTCACGATGAACCGCTTTCTCGCTGTTTCGCTTTTAGTTGTCAGCTCCGTGCTCGCAGGGTGTGCGACTCACGCATCGCCTGAACTGCGCCCCTACACCGCTGAAGAATCCACGCAATTGGCTCTGGAAGCCTTGAGCCGTCGAGGCTTGTCGTTTGATGAGTATCAACAGCAGCGTGCTGTACTGACTGGCCAGCCACAGCAGCCGTTTGATTTTGATCGCCAAGGCGAAATGAACGCCGAACGCAGCGTGGCACTGCAGGGTCGTCCCAGTTGAGTCGGCGTTCAGCAGCAAACAGCCCGAGGTCTCCCTTAAGGAACCTCGGGCTTTTTGTTTGCCATTCAGCGACTTCAGCCTGTTAAGCTGAATTTCAGGAGCGTTCCTACGCACATTTGCCTAAAGTGGTCTTTTTTAATGGCATTCGATCGGTTAAACCTGACGACCTCTGTTCCGGTCGATGCCGCCTGAGGCGCTGCTCTCGGGAATATGCTCTGCGAGTCTTAAACGTCATGAATAAACGTCCGCTGTATTTCGACTACGCCGCCACCACGCCGGTGGATGAGCGGGTCATCCAGGTGATGGTCGAGTGTCTGGGCTTCAATGCCAATTTCGGTAACCCTGCGTCCAGTTCCCATGCGTTCGGCCAGGCGGCTCGGCAAACGGTTGAACAGGCACGTCGTCAGGTGGCCGAGTTGGTCGGTGCCCAGCCCGAACAGATCGTCTGGACCTCCGGCGCCACCGAATCCAACAACCTCGCGATCAAGGGCGTCGCCCAGGCGCGCGGCCTTGAGAGTGGCGTGACGGCTGGGCACATCATCACCAGCCAGATCGAACACAAGGCCACGCTGGACACCGCGCGGCAGTTACAGGAAGCCGGGGTCGCCGTGACCTATCTGGTGCCGGACGCCGACGGGCTGATCAGCGCCGAGGCGGTGGCGCAAGCGCTGCGCGAGGACACCTTTCTGGTGTCGTTGATGCTGGTGAATAACGAGCTGGGCACCTTGAACGACATTCTCGGCATCGGCGCACGCGTGCGTGAACACGGCGCGTTGCTGCATGTGGACGCGGCGCAAGGCGCAGGCAAGGTGGCCATCGATCTGGCTGAATGGCCAGTGGATTTGATGTCGTTTTCCGCGCACAAGCTGTACGGCCCCAAGGGTATCGGCGCGCTGTATGTCGGCCCTCGGGCGCAACACAAAGTGCTGGCGCAGATTCACGGCGGCGGCCACGAGGGCGGGTTGCGCTCCGGCACGCTGGCGACGCACCAGATTGCCGGTATGGGCACGGCGTTCGCGTTGGCCGCGCAGTCGTTTGCCGAAGAGAAAGCGGTCATTGTGGCGTTGCGCCAACGCTTGTTGGAGCAGTTGGATACGCTTGGCGGAGTGCGCCTCAATGGCAGCCCTACGCAGCGTATTCCGCACACCTTGAGCCTGACGTTCAGCGAAGGCGAGTTCAATTCAGCCGCACTGAGCGCGGGTATGGCTTTTTCAGCGACCTCTGCCTGTAACTCGGCAAGCAACGCGCCGTCGCACGTGCTTTTGGCGCTGGGGCATGACGCGCGCAGCGCCGGTCGAACCATTCGCTTGAGCCTGGGCCGGTTTACCACCGAACAGGACATCGACCAGGCCGTGCAATTGATCAAAGCCGCGCGCGCCAGTGCACCGGCGTTCTGGGCCGTCTGATTTTTAATCCGCCCCCCGATTTATTCGCAACCTATAACAACTATCAGTGGTTAGCAGGAGACACAATGAGTACGCAGCCTTTGCCCCATGGATCAGTTCCCCAGCGCCTGGCGAATACCCGTGAACTGATGAGTCGCGAGGGCATTCACGCCCTGCTGGTGCCGTCGGCCGACCCGCATTTGTCCGAGTACCTGCCGGGTTATTGGCAGGGCCGGCAATGGTTGTCGGGGTTTCATGGGTCGGTCGGGACGCTGATTGTCACCGCTGACTTCGCCGGCGTCTGGGCCGACAGTCGTTATTGGGAGCAGGCGACCAAGGAACTCAAGGGCAGCGGTATCGAACTGGTGAAGTTGCAACCAGGCCAACCTGGCCCGCTGGAATGGCTGGCCGAGCAAACGCCGCAGGGCGCAGTGGTCGCGGTGGACGGCGCGGTGATGGCCGTGGCGTCGGCGCGTACGCTGGGTAGCAAATTGGCGGAACGCGGCGCGCGTTTACGCACTGATATCGACCTGCTGAACGAGGTCTGGCACGACCGCCCCAGCTTGCCCAACCAGCCGATCTACGCGCATCTGCCGCCGCAAGCGACCGTCAGCCGTGGCGAGAAACTGGCGGCCTTGCGCGCAAGCTTGAAAGAGCAAGGCGCCGATTGGCACTTCATCGCCACCCTGGATGACATCGCCTGGTTGTTCAACCTGCGCGGCGGCGATGTGTCGTTTAATCCGGTGTTTGTGTCCTTTGCCCTGATCAACCAGCAACAGGCCACCTTGTTTGTGGCACTGAGCAAAGTCGACGCTGAATTGCGCGCGGTGCTGGAGCAGGATGGCGTAACCCTGCGCGACTACAACGAGGTGGCGGATGCGCTGCGCAACGTGCCGTCGGGCGCCAGCGTGCAGGTTGATCCGGCACGCGTTACCGCAGGTTTGCTGGAAAACCTCGATTCGGGCGTCAGGCTTGTTGAAGGGCTGAACCCGACCACGCTCGCCAAATCCCGCAAGAGCCTGGCGGACGCCGAGCATATCCGCCAAGCCATGGAGCAGGACGGCGCCGCCTTGTGCGAATTCTTCGCTTGGCTGGAGAGTGCACTGGGCCGCGAACGCATTACCGAGCTGAGCATCGACGAACACCTGACCGCGGCGCGTGCGCGCCGCCCCGATTATGTGTCGCTGAGTTTCAATACCATCGCCGCGTTTAACGCTAACGGTGCGATGCCGCACTACCATGCCACCGAAGAAGAACACGCGGTGATCGAAGGCGATGGCTTGCTGCTGATCGACTCCGGCGGCCAGTACTTGGGCGGCACCACAGATATTACGCGGATGGTGCCGATCGGTACGCCAACTGATGAGCAGAAGCGTGACTGCACGCGGGTGCTGAAGGGCGTGATTGCCTTGTCCCGTGCGCAATTCCCCAAAGGTATCCTGTCGCCACTGTTGGATGCCATTGCGCGTGCGCCGATCTGGGCCGAAGGCGTGGACTACGGCCATGGCACCGGCCACGGCGTAGGCTATTTCCTGAATGTGCATGAAGGCCCGCAGGTGATCGCCTATCAAGCCGCCGCGGCGCCGCAGACCGCGATGCAGCCAGGCATGATTACCTCGATTGAACCGGGCACTTATCGTCCGGGCCGTTGGGGTGTGCGCATCGAAAACCTGGTATTGAACCGCGAGGCGGGCAAGACCGAGTTTGGTGAGTTCCTCTCGTTTGAAACCCTCACCTTGTGCCCGATCGACACCCGTTGCCTGGAGTCGTCGTTGCTGACGGCGGACGAGCGCGAATGGTTTAACGCTTACCACGCCGAAGTGCGTACGCGTTTGAGCCCGTTGCTCAGTGGCGCAGCGCTAGAATGGTTGCAGGTGCGTACTGCGGCGATTTGATCGGCTGCAGTTCAGGGGCTTGGGCCTGGGCTTCGGCGATACAGTCGCCGTACGCCTGGCCCCGGGCCGCTGTCATAGACATTCAAGAAGGGCGGAGCAGCCGGGAATGCACTGCTCGGGCGTTCACTTACAGATGACAATCATGCTGCGGCTGGTGTAGCCGGCAGGGTTGAGGCCGAAGGGGTACTCACCAGGCTCTTCCGAATTGTCACCCGACTTGGCAATAACCCGGTAACCCTTGGTACCACATGAGCTTGCTGCACTGGTGTAGCACTGGTCCCAGGAGGAGGACAGCCCGGAACAGTTGATGTGTAGTCCTTTTTTGCCCCGTTTCACTTCTGTCTTGGTGGTCGCAGCACAGCCAACAATGCTCACGACCATTAACAGTATCAAAATTTGCTTCATTACTATCCTTAATAGCCGCTTCGCAAAAAGGCTCGAAGCAGGCTCTACTCGCTCTCGGTTGTAGTTCAGCTGTCCCTGTCGAAATTCTCCATGCAAGACTTTCGTTTACGGCCTAAACATGGCCTAAAAGGGCGCCAAATACCAGCGCTACCTTTTAACCATCATCAGTCGGCTGGCACCAATGGTTTCGATTCATTACGCATCGTCAGGGTGGCGCCAATGGAGGCCAGAATGATGCAGGTGATGGCCAGCCATTGCGCGAGGGACAACTGTTCTTGCAGGAAAATCAGCCCGGAGAGCGCACCGAATGCAGGTTCGATACTCATCAGGGTGCCGAAGGTGCGCGCGGGAAGGCGCGTGAGCGCGACCATTTCCAGGGTATAGGGCAAGGCTGTGGAGAGCACCGCGACTGCAATTGCAACCGGGATCAATGCGGGCGTCAGCAGTGCGGCGCCGGCGTGGACGATGCCGATTGGCGCAACAAACAAGGCAGCGATCATTACGCCGAGGGCTGCGGTTTGAACGCCATTGTCATTGCCGGCTTTTTGGCCAAACAGAATGTAGAGCGCCCAGCAAATGCCAGCGCCCAGGGCGTAGGCGGCACCGGTCAAGTCGATACCGCTGCTGGTACCTCCGGTTGGGACCAGCAGCAGAAGACCTGCGACCGCAAGCCCAATCCATAGAAAGTCCACCGCTCGGCGCGACGCGTAGAGGGCGACGGCGAGTGGCCCTGTGAATTCCAGCGCTACCGCGATGCCCAGCGGCACTGTGCGCAACGACATATAGAAGAGAAAGTTCATGCCGCCCAGAGCCATCCCATAGATGACTACGGTACGCAGCGACTTGGCTGTCAGCGTGGCGCGCCACGGGCGTAATACAAGCAGCATGATCACGCTGGCAAAAATCAGGCGAAGTGTGGTCGTGCCCTGCGCGCCGACGACGGGGAACATGCTTTTGGCCAGAGAGGCGCCGGACTGGATGGACGCCATGGCGATCAACAGCAGGCCGACAGGAAACAATGCCGAGGCCAGGGCACGGGGTGGGGTGGTCATTGAAGGCGTTCGTCCGAGGTTATATAGAGAGAAGCAGAAGACGCTATGATGCTTAAGCGATCAGTAATGAGCAATATATTGCTCAATAATCTCTGGTGCGTTGACTATATAGGCGGGATTTCCGGTTTTTTGGGCTTATTGCCAGAAAGTTCAAATTAACGGTTGACGGCAGATTCTGGACGTCTATAATTCGCCCCACTTCCGGCGCAGTCGAAACGGAAAACTCCTTGGTAAACAAAGAGTTATGCGAGATTCGACAGCGAGTTGCTTCAGTTCATCGAAGTCTTCCGGCGCAGTCGAAACGGAAAACTCCTTGGTAAACAAAGAGTTATGCGAGATTCGACAGCGAGTTGCTTCAGTTCATCGAAGTCCAGAAGGAGTTGGTAGAGCAGTGTTGTTTGGCTCTATTAGCGTTTCGATCTTCTCGGTCGAAAGCGGAGAAAAAGAGGTGTTGACAGCAGCGTGTAACGCTGTAGAATTCGCCTCCCGCTAACGAGAGATCGNCCAGAAGGAGTTGGTAGAGCAGTGTTGTTTGGCTCTATTAGCGTTTCGATCTTCTCGGTCGAAAGCGGAGAAAAAGAGGTGTTGACAGCAGCGTGTAACGCTGTAGAATTCGCCTCCCGCTAACGAGAGATCGGAAGCGCAAGTGGTTGAAGTTGTTGAAGAATTCTTCGAAAACTTCTGAAAATAATCACTTGACAGCAAATGAGGCTGCTGTAGAATGCGCGCCTCGGTTGAGAAGAAAGATCTTAACCAACCGCTCTTTAACAACTGAATCAAGCAATTCGTGTGGGTGCTTGTGGAGTCAGACTGATAGTCAACAAGATTATCAGCATCACAAGTTACTC
>NZ_LKBR01000027.1:55437-58360 GCF_002723595.1 Pseudomonas sp. ICMP 460 | reverse complement strand
AGTGGTATCGATCGAGTCGGCAATCGTAGTGACTGCAGGTGCAGTGTTCGGCACCAAGTTTTCGAAGTTGCCGCCGGTAGCGTTGGTGATCGTGGTGCTAACGGTAGAACCGTTGTTGTAAACATCGTTGGCCGGAGTATCCACAGCCACGGTGCCAACCGACTCACCCGCCTTGATAGTGATCACCGAGCCATTGCTCAGTGTGACGTTTACCGGCGTCTGTGCTGGATTGGTCAAAGTCGCGGTGTAGGTAATCTGACCGCCCTCGGTGACCGAGTTGTTTGCGGTCAGCGTGACGGTGGTGGTGTCGATCGAGTCAGCAATCGTAGTGATCGCAGGTGCAGTGTTCGGCACCAGGTTTTCGAAGTTACCGCCGGTGGCATTGGTAATTGTGGTGCTAACGGTAGAACCGTTGTTGTAAACGTCGTTGGCCGGGGTTTCGAAAACTACAGTGCCAGCGGATTTGCCCGCTTCGATAACGATGGTCTGCCCGTTGCTCAACGTCACGGTGACCGGCGTTTGCGCTGGGTTAGTCAGCGTAGCGGTGTAAGTAATCTGACCGCCTTCGGTGACCGAATTGTTTGCGGTCAGTGTGACGCTAGTGGTGTCGATCGAATCGGAAATCGTAGTGACCGCAGGTGCAGTGTTCGGCACCAGGTTTTCGAAGTTGCCGCCGGTGGCGCTTGTAATAGTGGTGCTAACGGTGGAACCGTTGTTGTAGACGTCGTTGGCCGGAGTATCCACAGCCACGGTGCCAACCGACTCACCTGCCTTGATAGTGATCACCGAGCCGTTGCTCAAGGTGACAGTCACTGGCGTCTGCGCTGGGTTAGTCAGCGTGGCGGTGTAAGTGATCTGACCGCCTTCGGTCACCGAGTTGTTGGCGGTCAGCGTGACGGTGGTGGTGTCGATCGAATCAGCAATGGTGGTTACAGCCGGTGCAGTGTTCGGCACGAGGTTTTCGAAGTTACCGCCGGTGGCACTCGTAATCGTGGTGCTAACAGTTGAACTGTTGTTGTAGACGTCGTTAGCTGGTGTATCGACCTGGACAGTACCAACCGACTCACCGGCTTTGATGGTAATCACTGCGCCATTGCTCAGGGTGACAGTCACTGGCGTTTGCGCAGGATTGGTCAAAGTAGCCGTATAAGTAATCTGACCGCCTTCGGTTACCGTCTGGCCAGCCGTCAACGTAACGGTAGTGGTATCGATTGAATCGGCAATCGTAGTGACCGCAGGTGCAGTGTTCGGCACCAAGTTTTCGAAGTTGCCGCCGGTAGTGTTGGTGATCGTGGTGCTAACGGTGGAGCCGTTGTTGTAGACGTCGTTGGCCGGAGTTTCGAAAACTACAGTGCCAGCGGATTTGCCTGCTTCAATAACGATCGTCTGACCATTCGAAAGTGTCACAGTCACCGGCGTTTGCGCTGGGTTAGTCAGCGTAGCGGTGTAGGTGATGTTGCCGCCTTCGGTGACCGAATTGTTTGCGGTCAATGTGACGGTAGTGGTATCGATCGAATCAGCAATCGTAGTGACTGCAGGCGCAGTGTTCGGCACGAGGTTTTCGAAGTTGCCGCCGGTAGCGTTGGTGATCGCAGTGCTGACGGTCGAGCCATTCGCGTAAACGTCGTTAGCTGGTGTATCTACAGCCACCGTGCCAACCGACTCACCGGCCTTGATAGTGATTACCGAGCCATTGCTCAAGGTGACCGTTACTGGTGTTTGCGCCGGATTAGTCAGCGTGGCGGTGTATGTGATCTGACCGCCTTCGGTGACCGAGTTATTTGCGGTCAGAGTAACGGTGGTGGTGTCGATCGAGTCGGCAATGGTGGTTACAGCAGGCGCGGTGTTCGGTACCAGATTTTCGAAGTTACCGCCGGTAGCGCTCGTAATCGTGGTGCTAACGGTAGAACCGTTGTTGTAGACATCGTTGGCCGGAGTTTCGAAAACAACAGTGCCAGCGGATTTGCCCGCTTCGATAACGATGGTCTGCCCGTTGCTCAACGTCACGGTGACCGGCGTTTGCGCTGGGTTAGTCAGCGTAGCGGTGTAAGTGATATTGCCGCCTTCGGTGACCGAGTTGTTTGCGGTCAGCGTGACGGTAGTGGTGTCGATCGAGTCCGCAATGGTGGTGACTGCAGGCGCAGTGTTCGGCACCAAGTTTTCGAAGTTACCGCCCGTTGCCGACGTAATCGTAGTGCTGACGGTCGAGCCATTGGCATAAACGTCGTTAGCTGGTGTATCTACAGCCACAGTACCAACCGACTCACCGGCCTTGATGCTAATTACCGAGCCATTGCTCAAGGTGACAGTCACTGGCGTTTGCGCTGGATTAGTCAGCGTAGCGGTGTAAGTAATCTGACCGCCTTCGGTCACGGTCTGGCCAGCCGTCAGCGTGACGGTAGTGGTATCGATCGAATCGGCAATCGTAGTGACTGCAGGCGCAGTGTTTGGCACCAGATTTTCGAAGTTACCGCCGGTGGCCGACGTAATCGTAGTGCTGACCGTCGAGCCATTAGCGTAAACATCGTTAGCCGGGGTATCGACGGCTACAGAGCCAACCGACTCACCGGCTTTGATATTGATTACCGAGCCATTGCTCAAGGTGACCGTTACTGGCGTCTGCGCTGGATTGGTCAGCGTGGCGGTGTAAGTGATTTGACCGCCTTCGGTGACCGAATTATTTGCGGTCAGGGTAACGGTGGTAGTGTCGATCGAGTGTCTGCGCTGGATTGGTCAGCGTGGCGGTGTAAGTGATTTGACCGCCTTCGGTGACCGAATTATTTGCGGTCAGGGTAACGGTGGTAGTGTCGATCGAGTCAGCAATCGTAGTGACTGCAGGTGCAGTGTTCGGCACCAGATTTTCGAAGTTGCCGCCGGTAGCGTTGGTGATCGTAGTGCTGACGGTCGAGCCATTGGCATAAAC
>NZ_LKBR01000027.1:0-55431 GCF_002723595.1 Pseudomonas sp. ICMP 460 | reverse complement strand
GCAGGTGCAGTGTTCGGCACCAGATTTTCGAAGTTGCCGCCGGTAGCGTTGGTGATCGTAGTGCTGACGGTCGAGCCATTGGCATAAACATCGTTGGCCGGAGTATCCACGGCCACGGTGCCAACCGACTCACCCGCCTTAATATTGATCACCGAGCCATTGCTCAAGGTTAAACATCGTTGGCCGGAGTATCCACGGCCACGGTGCCAACCGACTCACCCGCCTTAATATTGATCACCGAGCCATTGCTCAAGGTGACAGTTACCGGCGTCTGCGCTGGATTGGTCAGCGTGGCGGTGTAAGTGATCTGACCGCCTTCGGTGACCGAGTTGTTTGCGGTCAGCGTAACGGTAGTGGTATCGATCGAATCGGCAATCGTAGTGACTGCAGGTGCAGTATTCGGCACCAGATTTTCGAAGTTGCCGCCGGTAGCGTTGGTGATCGTAGTGCTGACGGTCGAGCCATTGGCATAAACGTCGTTAGCTGGTGTATCTACAGCCACAGTACCAACCGACTCACCGGCCTTGATAGTGATCACCGAGCCATTGCTCAAGGTGACAGTCACCGGCGTCTGCGCTGGATTAGTCAGCGTAGCGGTATAAGTAATCTGACCGCCTTCGGTCACGGTCTGGCCAGCCGTCAACGTGACGGTAGTGGTATCGACCGAATCAGCAATGGTGGTCACAGCAGGCGCTGGATCAGGCACCAGATTTTCAAAGTTTCCGCCGGTAGCCGACGTAATCGTGGTGCTGACGGTCGAGCCATTGGCGTAAACGTCGTTAGCTGGTGTATCGACGGCTACAGTACCAACGGATTCACCCGCTTTGATGGTAATCACCGAGCCATTGCTCAAGGTGACAGTCACTGGAGTCTGCGCTGGATTAGTCAGCGTGGCGGTGTAAGTGATTTGACCGCCTTCGGTGACCGAATTGTTTGCGGTCAGCGTCACGGTAGTAGTGTCGATCGAGTCGGCGATGGTGGTTACAGCCGGTGCAGTGTTCGGCACCAAGTTTTCGAAGTTACCGCCGGTAGCGTTGGTGATCGTGGTGCTAACGGTAGAACCGTTGTTGTAAACATCGTTGGCCGGAGTGTCCACGGCCACAGTACCAACCGACTCACCGGCCTTGATGGTAATCACCGAGCCATTGCTCAGGGTGACAGTCACTGGTGTCTGCGCTGGATTGGTCAGCGTGGCGGTGTAAGTGATTTGACCGCCTTCGGTGACCGAATTATTTGCGGTCAGGGTAACGGTGGTAGGGTCGATCGAGTCAGCAATCGTAGTGACTGCAGGTGCAGTGTTCGGCACCAGATTTTCGAAGTTGCCGCCGGTAGCGTTGGTGATCGTAGTGCTGACGGTCGAGCCATTGGCATAAACGTCGTTAGCTGGAGTATCCACGGCCACGGTGCCAACCGACTCACCGGCCTTGATAGTGATTACCGAGCCATTGCTCAAGGTGACAGTTACCGGCGTCTGCGCTGGATTGGTCAGCGTGGCGGTGTAAGTGATTTGACCGCCTTCGGTGACCGAGTTGTTTGCGGTCAGAGTAACGGTAGTGGTGTCGATCGAATCGGTAATGGTGGTGACTGCAGGTGCAGTGTTCGGCACCAGATTTTCGAAGTTACCGCCGGTAGCGTTGGTAATCGTAGTGCTGACGGTGGAACCGTTGGCGTAAACATCGTTGGCCGGAGTATCCACGGCCACGGTGCCAACCGACTCACCCGCCTTAATATTGATCACCGAGCCATTGCTCAAGGTGACCGTTACTGGTGTTTGCGCTGGATTAGTCAGCGTGGCGGTGTAAGTGATCTGACCGCCTTCGGTGACCGAATTGTTTGCGGTCAGAGTAACGGTGGTGGTGTCGATCGAGTCGGTAATGGTGGTTACAGCAGGCGCAGTGTTCGGCACCAGGTTTTCAAAGTTTCCGCCGGTAGCCGACGTAATCGTGGTGCTGACAGTCGAGCCATTGGCGTAAACGTCGTTAGCCGGGGTATCGACGGCTACAGTGCCAACCGACTCACCGGCTTTGATATTGATTACCGAGCCATTGCTCAAGGTGACCGTTACTGGCGTCTGCGCTGGGTTAGTCAGCGTGGCGGTGTAGGTGATTTGACCGCCTTCGGTGACCGAATTATTTGCGGTCAGCGTGACGGTAGTAGTGTCGATCGAATCAGCAATCGTAGTGACTGCAGGCGCAGTGTTCGGCACCAAGTTTTCAAAGTTACCGCCAGCCACACCGGTAATCGTAGTACTGACAATCGAGCCATTGGCGTAAACGTCGTTAGCTGGAGTATCCACGGCAACAGTGCCAACCGACTCACCCGCCTTAATAGTGATCACCGAGCCGTTGCTCAAGGTGACAGTCACTGGCGTCTGCGCTGGGTTAGTCAGGGTAGCGGTGTAAGTGATTTGACCGCCTTCGGTAACCGAATTGTTTGCGGTCAGCGTGACGGTGGTGGTGTCGATCGAATCAGCAATCGTAGTGACTGCAGGTGCAGTGTTCGGCACCAGGTTTTCGAAGTTGCCGCCGGTGGCACTCGTAATCGTAGTACTGACAGTCGAGCCATTGGCGTAAACGTCGTTAGCTGGAGTATCCACGGCAACAGTGCCAACCGACTCACCCGCCTTAATAGTGATCACCGAGCCGTTGCTCAAGGTTCGAGCCATTGGCGTAAACGTCGTTAGCTGGAGTATCCACGGCAACAGTGCCAACCGACTCACCCGCCTTAATAGTGATCACCGAGCCGTTGCTCAAGGTGACAGTCACTGGCGTCTGCGCTGGGTTAGTCAGGGTAGCGGTGTAAGTGATTTGACCGCCTTCGGTAACCGAATTGTTTGCGGTCAGCGTGACGGTGGTGGTGTCGATCGATCTGGCGTCTGCGCTGGGTTAGTCAGGGTAGCGGTGTAAGTGATTTGACCGCCTTCGGTAACCGAATTGTTTGCGGTCAGCGTGACGGTGGTGGTGTCGATCGAGTCAGCAATCGTAGTGATCGCAGGTGCGGTGTTCGGCACCAGGTTTTCGAAGTTGCCGCCGGTGGCACTCGTAATCGTAGTGCTGACGGTCGAGCCATTGTTGTAAACATCGTTGGCCGGGGTATCCACCGCCACAGTACCAACCGACTCACCCGCCTTGATAGTAATCACCGAGCCATTGCTCAAGGTGACGGTTACTGGCGTCTGCGCTGGGTTAGTCAGCGTAGCGGTGTAAGTGATTTGACCGCCTTCGGTAACCGAGTTGTTTGCGGTCAGCGTAACGGTGGTGGTGTCGATCGAGTCGGCGATGGTGGTTATTGCCGGTGCAGTGTTCGGCACCAAGTTTTCAAAGTTACCGCCGGTGGCACTCGTAATCGTGATGCTAACGGTGGAACCGTTGTTGTAAACATCGTTGGCTGGAGTATCCACGGCCACGGTGCCAACCGACTCACCGGTCTTTATGGTAATTACCGAGCCATTACTCAGGGTGACGTTTACCGGCGTCTGCGCAGGATTGGTCAAAGTAGCGGTGTAGGTAATCTGACCGCCTTCGGTGACCGAATTGTTTGCGGTCAGTGTAACGGTGGTGGTGTCGATCGAGTCAGCAATCGTAGTGATCGCCGGTGCAGTGTTCGGCACGAGGTTTTCGAAGTTACCGCCGGTAGCGCTCGTAATTGTGGTGCTAACGGTGGAGCCGTTGTTATAGACGTCGTTGACCGGAGTTTCGAAAACCACAGTACCAGCGGACTTGCCCGCTTCAATGACGATGGTTTGGCCGTTGCTCAATGTCACGGTGACCGGCGTTTGCGCTGGGTTAGTCAGCGTAGCGGTGTAAGTGATGTTGCCGCCTTCGGTGACCGAGTTGTTTGCGGTCAGCGTGACGGTGGTGGTGTCGATCGAGTCAGCAATCGTAGTGATCGCAGGTGCGGTGTTCGGCACCAGATTTTCGAAGTTACCGCCGGTGGCATTGGTGATCGTAGTGCTGACGGTGGAACCGTTGGCGTAAACATCGTTGGCCGGAGTATCCACGGCCACGGTGCCAACCGACTCACCCGCCTTAATAGTGATCCCCGAGCCATTGCTCAGTGTCACGTTTACCGGCGTCTGCGCAGGATTGGTCAAAGTAGCGGTGTAGGTAATCTGACCGCCTTCGGTGACCGAATTGTTTGCGGTCAATGTGACGGTGGTGGTGTCGATCGAATCAGCAATGGTGGTTACAGCAGGCGCTGGATCAGGCACCAGGTTTTCAAAGTTGCCGCCGGTAACACCGGTAATCGCAGTGCTGACCGTCGAGCCATTGGCGTAAACGTCGTTAGCTGGAGTTTCGAAAACTACAGTACCAACGGATTTACCTGCCTCAATAACAATCGTTTGACCATTCGAAAGCGTCACTGTCACTGGCGTTTGCGCAGGATTAGTCAGCGTAGCGGTGTAAGTAATCTGACCGCCTTCGGTGACCGAGTTGTTTGCGGTCAGTGTGACGGTGGTGGTGTCGATCGAATCGGCAATGGTGGTTACAGCCGGTGCAGTGTTCGGCACCAGGTTTTCGAAGTTACCGCCGGTAGCGCTCGTAATTGTGGTGCTAACGGTGGAACCGTTGTTGTAGACGTCGTTGGCCGGAGTATCGACGGCCACGGTGCCAACCGACTCACCCGCCTTAATAGTGATCACCGAGCCGTTGCTCAAGGTCACAGTCACTGGCGTCTGCGCTGGGTTAGTCAGCGTAGCGGTATAAGTAATCTGACCGCCTTCGGTCACAGTCTGGCCAGCCGTCAACGTAACGGTAGTGGTATCGATCGAATCAGCAATGGTGGTTACAGCAGGCGCTGGATTCGGAACCAGATTCTCAAAGTTGCCGCCAGTCACACCGGTAATAGTCGTGCTGACCGTCGAGCCATTGGCGTAAACATCGTTGGCCGGGGTATCCACGACCACCGTACCAACCGACTCCCCAGCCTTGATGGTAATGACCGAGCCATCGCTCAAGGTGACAGTCACTGGCGTTTGCGCTGGGTTAGTCAGCGTGGCGGTATAAGTAATCTGCCCGCCTTCGGTCACAGTCTGGCCAGCCGTCAACGTAACGGTAGTGGTATCGATCGAATCGGCAATGGTGGTTACAGCAGGCGTTGGATTCGGAACCAGATTCTCAAAGTTGCCGCCAGTCACACCGGTAATAGTCGTGCTGACCGTCGAGCCATTAGCGTAAACATCGTTGGCCGGGGTATCCACGGCAACAGTGCCAACCGACTCACCAGCCTTAATAGTGATCACCGAGCCGTTGCTCAAGGTCACAGTCACTGGCGTCTGCGCTGGGTTAGTCAGCGTAGCGGTATAAGTAATCTGACCGCCTTCGGTCACAGTCTGGCCAGCCGTCAACGTAACGGTAGTGGTATCGATCGAATCAGCAATGGTGGTTACAGCAGGCGCTGGATTCGGAACCAGATTCTCAAAGTTGCCGCCAGTCACACCGGTAATAGTCGTGCTGACCGTCGAGCCATTGGCGTAAACATCGTTGGCCGGGGTATCCACGACCACCGTACCAACCGACTCCCCAGCCTTGATGGTAATGACCGAGCCATCGCTCAAGGTGACAGTCACTGGCGTTTGCGCTGGGTTAGTCAGCGTAGCGGTGTAAGTAATCTGCCCGCCTTCAGTAACGGTCTGGCCAGCCGTCAACGTAACGGTAGTGGTATCGATCGAATCAGCAATGGTGGTAACAGCAGGCGCTGGATCAGGCACCAGGTTTTCAAAGTTGCCGCCGGTAACACCGGTAATCGCAGTGCTGACCGTCGAGCCATTGGCGTAAACATCATTGGCGGGAGTTTCGAAAACTACAGTACCAACGGATTTACCTGCCTCAATAACAATCGTCTGACCATTCGAAAGCGTCACTGTCACTGGCGTTTGCGCAGGATTAGTCAGCGTAGCGGTGTAAGTAATCTGCCCGCCTTCAGTAACGGTCTGGCCCGCAGTCAGCGTGACGGTAGTGGTATCGATCGAATCAGCAATGGTGGTAATAGCAGGCGTTGGATTCGGAACCAGATTCTCAAAGTTACCGCCAGCCACACCGGTAATCGTAGTACTGACAGTCGAGCCATTAGCGTAAACATCGTTAGCCGGAGTATCCACGGCAACAGTGCCAACCGACTCACCCGCCTTGATAGTGATCACCGAGCCATTGCTCAGGGTGACAGTCACCGGCGTCTGCGCTGGATTAGTCAAGGTCGCGGTGTAACTAATCTGCCCGCCTTCAGTAACGGTCTGGCCAGCCGTCAACGTAACGGTAGTGGTATCGATCGAGTCGGCAATGGTGGTTACAGCAGGCGCTGGATCAGGCACCAGATTTTCAAAATTGCCGCCAGTCACACCCGTAATAGTCGTGCTGACCGTCGAGCCATTAGCGTAAACATCGTTAGCCGGTGTATCCACGACCACCGTACCCACCGACTCCCCAGCCTTGATGGTAATCACCGAGCCATCGCTCAAGGTGACAGTCACGGGCGTTTGCGCAGGATTGGTCAAGGTCGCGGTGTAAGTAATCTGACCGCCTTCGGTCACAGTTTGCCCGGCCGTCAGCGTAACGGTGGTGGTGTCGATCGTATCGGTAACCTGGGTAACGGCCGGGGTAGTGTCGGTGGTCAGCGCAAGATTGTTGCCACCGGTTGTACCGGTCACGGTGACGCTGATCTGGCTGGCATCAATGTACGGGCTGTCATTCGCAGCCAGCGGCACGTTGACGGTGCCGGTGGTTTGGCCGGCGGTGATGGTGATCACCGCGCCGTTGGAGAGGGTGATGTTGAGGTCGCTTGTCGACGCCTGTGTCACGGTGGCGGTGTAGGTCAGTACGCCGCCTGCTTCGGTGATGGTCGGGGTCGCGCTCAGGCTCAGGGTCGAGGCCTGCAAGGCTTGGTTGCCCGTGCCGGTGGTGGCCTGGGCGCCGGCGAGCTGAGTCTGCGTCGTGTTGGCCTGGCCGATTGGGGCGGTCGGGAAGCCGATAGTCGGGTCGACGCTGCCGGCGGTTGCGTCCAGCACGACGAAGCTATGGCCACCGCCCGCTGCGCCATTACCGGCAGCGGCTGGGCCTGCGGCCGTGGCTTCCAGGTCGGTGGTCGGGTCGGCACCGGCGGCGATGGCTTGCTGCAGTTCGGCAACCGACGGCGCGGCCTGCTCGGTGGCAGCCGCCAGGTCGAGGCTGGAGTCAGGCGTGTCGGCGCTCCACTGGGTATCTCGGCCCAGGTCCAGCGTGCGGCCGTCGGCCAGTTCCAGGGTCACTGAGCCGGACAGGCCGGTATCGACTTGGTCGCCCGCGAACAGGCGATCGCCTTCAATGAGGACGCGCCGCGCGCCTTCCGGAGAAATAACGAAAACTTGACCAACAATGCTTTTGACGATGGCAACAACACTGCTCATTAAGATTTCTCCGGCGATGCATTTTGATGATTTCCGTATGGCGGCTCACACATAGAGCGCCAAGTCGGAGGGGCGTAGTCTAATAAAATAATGACGTCAAATAATTGGCTAGAACTTTTAGTTATCTAGTTTATGCCAAACTATTGACCTTGCGGTCGCCATCCTAAACAATCGCCCCCGTAATGTCACATTGATATTTACGCGGCGAACCGTCCTACATATGCGAAGCAGTTCCTCTTTTGAACTATCCGACGTACGGTCATTACGCTAACCATTTTCCGGCGCAGCGACGTGAATTGCTGTGAGTTGAAACAAGAAGTCCTGGGGATTTTTTAGATGCGTTTGCACCTGCTTATGGCAATACCGTTCGTTCTCGCCGCCGGTTTCGTACACGCCCAAACATTGCCCCAGGCGATGCAGCAGGCGCTGGATGTGCATCCGGAAATTCAAGCCGGTGTGAACAGCCGCATCGCCGCCGATTACCAACTGCGTGCGGCGCAAGGCGGCTACCTGCCGCGGGTGGACTTGAACGCCGGTTATGGCCGCGAAGGCACCAACAACTCCACCACCCGCGCCGCCAACGTTGCAAACGGTGCAAACCGCGACCAATGGGATACGCTCAACCGCGGCGAATCCAGCCTGCGCCTGCAACAAATGATCTTTGACGGCTTCGCCACCTCAAGCGAAGTCGGGCGCCAACAAGCCAACGTCAACTCGCGTGCTTACTCCTTGCTCGGCACGTCCGAGCGCACCGCATTGACCGTCGCTCAGGTTTACCTGGATGTGTTGGCGCGTCGCGAGTTCGTGCGCCTGGCTGAAGAAAACCTGCGCAACCACGAACGCATCTACGACCAAATCAAGTTGCGCACCCAGCGCGGTGTCGGCAACGGTGCCGACCAGGACCAGGCCGAAGCGCGTCTGGCCCAGGCTCGCAACAACCTGATCACCGAGCAGACCAACCTGGCCGACTCCCAGGTCAACTACCTCAGCGCCGTCGGCCAGATGCCCGACGAGCTCGAGCGCCCGGCACCGTTCATGGCCATGCTGCCGGCGGACTTCAACGAAGCGCGTCGTCAGATGCTCGATAACAGCCCGGTATTGCGCTCGGCCGAGTCGGATATTTCCGCCGCCGAAAGCCAGTACGAAGCCGCCAAGTCGACGTTCTACCCGCGCTTTGACGCCGAGCTTGGCACCAATGCCGACAACAACGTCTCGGGTGAGGCCAGCCACAGCAACGGTTGGGAAGCCATGGTGCGCATGCGCTTCAACCTGTTCGCCGGTGGCAGCAACAAGGCTGACCTGCAATCGAAGTCGTACCAGGCCAGCCAGGCCCTGGACATTCGCAACAATGCCTTGCGCCAACTCAATGAAGAACTGGGCCTGGCCTGGAACGCCTTGAACAACGCCAACGCGCAGTTGCCGGTGGCCCAGCAATACGTGGACCACAGCACCCGGGTGCGCACCTCTTACCAGCAACAGTTCGGCCTGGGCCAACGTACCCTGCTGGATTTGCTCGACAGCGAGAACGAATTGTTCACCGCTTCTCGTCGCCTGGAAGAGATCAAGAACATTCAGTTATTTACTCAATATCGAATCAAGGCGACCATGGGCGAATTGCTCAAAAGCCAAGGCGTAGTCGCACCCATGGCCTCCGTGGTGCAGAACGACGTGAAGCCTAAAGTCCAACTGCCCGGGATGAATTGAGTCACCCCCTATAGATAGCCCCATCTGCTAGTCGAGAGTGCACCGCGTGGAATCCGAAGTCAGTCGAGTTCATCTCAGTCATGATCCACGCACGCTGCATGACGACCCGTTACTCGACGGGCTGTTGGCGCTCTGCGCACTGCATCAAAAGCCTGCCAGCGCGGCCATGCTCACCACCGGCCTGCCGCTGCCGGCGCAACGCCTGAGTGCCGACTTGCTGTCACGCGCCGCTGCACGGGCCGGGCTGCAAGGCCGGGTGCTGCAACGCAAACTGGAACAGATTCCGGTGATTGCACTGCCGGCACTGTTGCTGCTCAAAGACGGCCGCAGCACCGTGCTGGTGGGGTGGCAGGGCGAGGACCACGCGCGCATCCTGCTGAGTGAAAGCGACGGCGGTGAGGTGCTGATCAAGCGTGAGCTGTTGGCCGACGACTACATCGGCAAGGTCTTCTTCGCCCAGCCGCAGCACAAATTCGACGTTAACCACGGCACCCTGATTCCTCGGGCGCGTTCGTGGTTTCGTGACACGCTCAAGCGCTCGCGCTGGCTTTACACCGACGCCATCGCCGCGAGTTTTTTGATCAACATCATCGCCATGGCCGCGCCGCTGTTTGTGATGAACGTGTATGACCGCGTGGTGCCGAACCAGGCCACGGCCACCTTGTGGGTGCTGGCTGTGGGCATCTGTGGCGCGTACCTGTTCGACCTGATTCTTAAAAGCCTGCGCAGCTTGTGCCTGGACCTGGCCGGTAAAAAAACCGACCTGATCATTTCGGCCACGCTGTTCGAGCGCATTGTCGGCATGTCGATGAAGTACCGCCCGGCGCGGGTCGGCAGCTTCGCGCAGAACATCCATGAATTTCAAAGCCTGCGCGATTTCCTCGCGTCGCTGACCCTCACCAGCCTGATCGACCTGCCGTTTACCCTGCTGATTTTTCTGGTCATCGCCATGCTCGGCGGGCATCTGGTGTGGATCCCGGTACTCGCGTTTCCAATCGCCTTGGGCATTGGTTATGCGTTGCAAAAACCGCTGGTGGCGACCATGGAACGGACCATGTCGCTGGCGGCCGAGCGCCAGTCGAGCCTGATCGAAACCCTCGCCGGGTTGGACGCGGTCAAAGTCAACAACGCCGAAAGCGAGCGCCAGTACGGCTGGGAACAGACCATCGGCACCCTCAGCCGGCTTGAACTGCGGGTTAAGTTGCTGTCGGGCTTGTCGATGAACATGACCCTGCTGATCCAGCAATTGGCCGGCGTGATCATGATTGTCTTCGGCGTGTACCAGATCATCGACGGCAACCTCAGCATGGGCGGCCTGATTGCCTGCTACATGCTCAGTGGCCGCGCGTTGAGCCCGTTGGCCTCGCTGTCAGGCCTGCTCACGCGTTACCAGCAAGCCAAGGTCACCATGGCCTCGGTGGACCAGATGATGGAGCTGCCGCAAGAGCGCAATTTTGAAGAGCGCCCGATGAGCCGCCGCACCTTGCAAGGTGCCATCGAGTGCCGGGGCCTGAACTTCACCTACCCGAACCAACAGAATGCCGCGCTGAAAAACGTCAATCTGGTGATCAAGCCGGGCGAAAAAATCGGCATCATTGGCCGCAGCGGCTCGGGTAAAAGCTCCCTCGCCAAACTCATCGTCGGCCTGTATCAGCCGGACTCCGGCGCCTTGCTGGTGGACGGCGTGGACGTGCGCCAAATCGACGTCAGCGAACTGCGCCACAACATCGGCTATGTCGCCCAAGACATCCAATTGCTCGCAGGCACGCTGCGCGACAACCTGGTGTCCGGCGCACGCTATGTCGAGGACGAAATGGTCTTGCAGGCCGCAGAACTGGCTGGCGTGCACGAGTTCGCGCGCCTGCACCCGCAAGGCTATGAGCTGCAAGTCGGCGAGCGTGGGCAGAACCTGTCCGGCGGCCAGCGTCAAAACGTTGCTCTGGCGCGCGCACTGCTGCTCAACCCGCCCATCCTGCTGCTGGACGAACCCACCAGCGCCATGGACAACACCGGTGAAGAACGCTTGAAACAACGCCTGCAATCGGTGGTGCAAAACAAGACGGTGGTGCTGGTCACGCACCGCGCCTCGCTGCTCTCGCTGGTCGACCGCCTGCTGGTGGTCGACCGTGGGCAGATCATCGCCGACGGCCCGAAAGCCGTGGTTATGGAAGCGTTGAAAAAGGGGCAGATCAGTGTTGCTTAATTCCATCAAGGGCGCGGTCGGGCGCTACTTCAAAGGCTCCGACTCGCTGCAGGGCCAGCCCTTGCCCGAGGTCAACAAAGCGCTGATCGAAGATGCGCCGCGCGTTATTCGGCTGACCATCTGGGCGATCATCGCGTTTTTTCTGTTCCTGGTGACGTGGGCCGGTTTTTCCAGCATCGACGAAGTCACCCGTGGCGATGGCAAGGCGATTCCTTCTTCCAAGCTGCAGAAAATCCAGAACCTGGAAGGCGGTATCGTCTCCGAGTTGTACGTTAAGGAAGGCCAGATCGTAGAAGCCGGCGCGCCGTTGATTCGCCTCGACGACACGCGTTTTGTTTCCAACGCCGGCGAGACCGAAGCCTTGCGCTTGTCCATGCAACTGCGCGTCGAGCGCTTGAGCGCGCAGGTGGATGATCGCCCGCTGAACATCCCCGCCGATGTGCTCAAAGCCGCGCCGAGCCAGGCCGCCAGCGAGCGCTCGTTGTACGAAAGCCGCCGCCAGCAATTGAAAGACGAAGTCGGCGGCTTGCAGGAGCAACTGGTGCAGCGCCAACAGGAACTGCGCGAGTTCACCTCCAAACAAAGCCAGTACCGCAGCCAGTTGTCGTTGCAGCGCCAAGAGATCGACATGTCCGAGCCGTTGGTGGCGCAGGGTGCGGTGTCGCCGGTGGAAGTGTTGCGCCTCAAGCGCGCCGAGATGGAAACCCGTGGGCAGTTGGACGCCACCACGTTGGCGATTCCCCGCGCCGAATCGGCGATCAAGGAAGTGCAGCGCAAGATTGACGAAACCCGTGGCAAGTTCCGCAGCGAGGCGCTGACCCAGCTCAACGAAGCCCGCACTGAACTGAACAAGGCCGAATCCACCGGCCGCGCGCTGGAAGACCGCGTCAGCCGAACGCTGGTGACCTCGCCGGTGCGCGGGATCATCAAGCAGTTGCTGGTCAACACCGTCGGCGGCGTGATCCAGCCGGGCAGCGACATGGTTGAAATCGTGCCGCTCAACGACACCTTGCTGGTGGAAGCGAAGATCCGCCCGCAAGACATCGCCTTTCTGCACCCTGGGCAAGAAGCGATCGTCAAATTCACCGCCTATGACTACACCATCTATGGCGGCCTGAAGGCCAAGCTGGAACGCATCGGTGCCGACACCATTACCGATGAAGACAAAAAAACCACCTATTACATGATTACCTTGCGCACCGATCGCAGCCACTTGGGCACTGATGAGAAGCCGTTGTTGATTATTCCCGGCATGGTCGCGTCGGTGGACATCATCACCGGCAAGAAAAGCATCCTGAGTTACCTGCTCAAGCCGATCATCAAGGCGCGGGCCGAGGCGTTGCACGAGCGGTGATTTGTAGTGCCTGCAAGGCGCTCATCGGGAGCAAGCCCCCTCCCACACTCAATTGCATGCTTGTGTAGAGCGAGCCCACATTTTAAATGTGTCCACACATCAAAATGTGGGAGGGGGCTTGCTCCCGATGAGGCCATCAGCCCGACCACAAACCCCAGCCCTAATGCATATCGATATGCACTAACGGTATTTAATCGCGCGTTCTTATATCTATAAAGTCACTCCCCTGTCCGACCGGGAGTGACCTCATGTCCGCCACCTCTACTGTTCCAACAGCGACCCCCACCGCCCAAACATTTGAAATTCGTCCATTCCCCGGCAGCGTCGGCGCAGAGATTATCGGCCTGGATCTGACCCGCCCGGTCAACGACGAGGATTTTGCGCGCATTCACCGCGCGCACCTCGACCACCACGTCGTGGTGTTCCGTGACCAGCGCATCACCCCCGAACAACAGATCGCCTTCAGCCGCCGCTTCGGTGTGTTGCAAATTCACGTGCTCAAACAGTTCCTGTTGGCCAACCACCCGGAAATCCTGATCGTCTCCAACATCATCGAAAACGGCCAATCCATCGGCTTGGGTGACGCGGGCAAATTCTGGCACTCAGACCTGTCCTATAAAGAGCTGCCAAGCCTGGGTTCGATGCTGCACGCGCAGGAATTGCCCGCCGAGGGCGGCGATACCTTGTTCGCCGACATGCACAAAGCCTGGGACCAACTGCCCGAACACCTGCGCAAGGCCGTAGAAGGTCGCAGCGCTGCGCATTCCTACACGGCGCGCTACAGCGAAACCAAATTCGAAGGCAACTGGCGCCCGACGCTGACGCCCGAGCAACTCGCCCAAGTCGCCGAAGTGGTGCACCCCATTGTGCGCACCCACCCGGAAAACGGCCGCAAGGCGCTGTTCGTCAGTGAAGGTTTCACCACCCGCATTGTTGGCCTGCCGGACGACGAAAGCCGCGACCTGCTGGCCCAGCTCTACGCCCACAGCGTACTGCCGCACAACATCTACCGCCACACGTGGCAGCCCCACGATTTGGTGTTCTGGGACAACCGCTCGCTGATCCACCTGGCTGCCGGTTGCCCGAGCCACCTGCGCCGCAAGCTGTTTCGCACCACCATCCAGGGCGACGCGCCTTTCTGATTCGGAGCACGAGCATGTCCAAACACATTGCATTTGCACGCATGGCTGCGACCATCGGCCTGGGTGTCAGCCTGCTGGCCGGCAGCCTGGTCGCACCGGCCGCCGCGCAGGCCGAAGGCGAGATTCGCATCGCCGAGCAGTTCGGCATCGTTTACCTGTTGCTCAACGTGGTGCGTGACCAGCACCTGATCGAGAAATACGGCAAGCAGGAAGGCCTCGACATCAAGGTCGACTGGACCCAGCTTTCCGGCGGCGCAGCGGTCAACGACGCGCTGCTGTCCGGTTCCATCGACATTGCCGGTGCCGGCGTCGGCCCGCTGCTGACCATCTGGGATCGCACCCACGGCCGGCAGAACGTCAAGGCCGTAGCGTCTTTGGGCAACTTCCCGTACTACCTGGTGAGCAACAACCCGAACGTCAAGACCATCGCCGACTTCACCGAGAAAGACCGCATCGCGGTGCCGGCGGTGGGCGTGTCAGTGCAGTCGCGCTTCTTGCAGTACGCCGCTGCCAAGCAGTGGGGTGACAAGGCATTCAATCGCCTCGATAAATACACCGTGGCCGTCCCACACCCTGACGCCACTGCGGCGTTGATCGCTGGCGGTACCGAACTGAGCGGGCATTTTTCCAACCCGCCGTTTCAGGAGCAGGCGCTGACCAACCCCAACGTGCACGTGGTGCTTAACTCGTACGACATTCTCGGCCCGAACTCACCGACCGTGCTGTTTGCCACCGAGAAGTTTCGCAACGACAACCCGAAAACCTACAAGGCCTTTGTCGAAGCATTGACCGAAGCCGCGCAGTTCGCGCAGAACGACAAAGGCGCGGCCGCCGACACCTACATCCGTGTGACCAAGGCCAAGATCGACCGGGCCGCGCTGCTGAAAATCATCGAAAACCCCGAGTTCGAATTCAGCGTGACGCCGAAAAACACCTACCCGCTGGCGGAATTTCTGTACCGCGTCGGCGCCATCAAAAACAAGCCTGAATCGTGGAAGGACTACTTCTTCCAGGACGCCAAGCCCCTGCAAGGAAGTTGAGATGAACGCGCCCTTGCAAGGCCACACGGCCAGCAACCTGCACACCACCGAGCCGTTGCTGGCGGTGGACCACGTCAGCCTGGAATACCGCACGCCGGAGCGTGTGGTGCGCGCCACCCACCAGGTGAGTTTCGAGATCGACCCGGCCGACCGCTACGTGCTGCTTGGCCCTTCGGGTTGTGGTAAATCCACCTTGCTCAAGTCCATCGCCGGGTTTATCAAACCCTGCGAAGGCGAGATCCGCTTGCTCGGGCAAAAAGTTGAGCAGCCCGGCCCGGACCGCATTGTGGTGTTCCAGGAATTCGACCAACTGCCGCCGTGGAAAACCGTCAAGCAAAACGTGATGTTCCCGCTGCTCGCATCAAAAACATTGAAGCGCGCCGAAGCAGAAGAACGCGCGCTGCACTACCTCGATAAAGTTGGCCTCAGCGCCTTTGCCGACGCTTACCCGCACACCCTTTCCGGCGGCATGAAAGCGCGGGTGGCGATCGCGCGCGCCTTAGCCATGCAGCCAAAAATTTTGCTGATGGATGAGCCTTTCGCCGCGCTCGACGCCCTGACTCGACGCAAGATGCAGGAAGAGCTGCTGCTGCTCTGGGAGGAGGTGCGCTTCACCCTGTTGTTCGTCACTCACTCCATCGAAGAGGCGTTGGTGGTGGGCAATCGCATCCTGTTGCTGTCACCGCATCCGGGGCGGGTGCGCGCCGAAATTCACAGCCATCAATACGACCTGCACAGCCTCGGCGGTGTGGAATTCCAGGCGTCGGCGCGGCGTATTCATCGCCTGCTGTTCGATGAAGCGCCCGAGGCCGAACGTGAGTTGGGTTTCGCCGACATCCGCATCGCTTATTGAAGGGGCCGCCCATGCGCCAGGAATACGAAATTACCCTCGAACCGCTGCTCAGCGTGCCTGTGGAACGCGAGCTACCGCTGCGTCAACGCCTATGGCAACAAGGCTGGCTGCGCAAGGGCCTGATCCTCATCGTGCTGGCGATCCTCTGGGAAGCGGTGGCGCGTTACCAGAATAACGACTTGCTGCTGCCGAGCTTTTTGCAAACCTCAGCGGCGCTCTACGACGGCCTGCTCAGTGGCGAACTGCTGGATAAAGTCAGCATCTCGCTGGTGGTGCTGATCAAGGGCTACCTGATCGGCATCGTGCTGGCGTTCGCCCTGACCACGCTGGCGGTGTCCACGCAGTTGGGCCGCGACTTGCTCAGCACACTGACCTCCATGTTTAACCCGCTGCCAGCCATTGCGCTGCTGCCGCTGGCGCTGTTGTGGTTTGGTCTTGGGCAAAACAGCCTGATATTTGTGTTGGTGCATTCGGTGTTGTGGGCCTTGGCGCTGAACACGTATTCGGGGTTTCTCGGCGTGTCCGAAACCCTGCGCATGGCCGGGCGCAACTACGGCCTCAAAGGCATGCGTTTTGTGCTGTTCATTCTGATCCCGGCAGCGCTGCCGTCGATCCTGGCCGGCCTCAAAATCGGCTGGGCCTTTGCCTGGCGCACGTTGATCGCGGCAGAGCTGGTGTTCGGCGCCACCAGCGGCAAGGGCGGGTTGGGCTGGTACATCTTCCAGAATCGCAACGAGCTGTACACCGACAAGGTGTTTGCAGGTTTGGCCGTGGTGATTCTGATTGGCTTGCTGGTCGAGAACCTGGTGTTCGACACCTTTGAGCGGCTTACGGTGAAACGCTGGGGCATGCAGCGCTAAACACGATTGCTGCTACGATTGCGCCCAGTTCACTCCCGACTGATCACGAGTGCTTGGCATGCAACTACCGGACATGAACCTGCTGGTCGCCCTCGACGCCTTGCTCGACGAGGGCAGCGTGGTCGGCGCGGCGCGGCGCATGAACCTCAGCCCGGCCGCCATGAGCCGCACCCTCACGCGTATTCGCGAGGCGGTCGGTGACCCGATCCTGGTGCGCGCCGGTCGCGGTTTGGTGCCGACGCCCAAGGCCCTGGAGTTGCAGGGCCAGGTGCGCAACGTCGTGGAGCAGGCGGCGTTGCTGTTTCGCTCGGCCGACCAAGTCGACCTGAGCACGCTGCGCCGCCGTTTCAGTGTGCGCGCCAACGACTTTTTTATCGGCGTGTATGGCGGTCGTTTGTTCGACACCATGGAGCGCATGGCGCCGTTGTGCGAGCTGTGTTTCGTGCCCGAAGGTGACACCGACGATGAAGCACTGCGCGAAGGGCGGCTCGACCTGCGCGTGAGCAACACCATGCCCGTCAGCCCCGAAGTCAAGGTGCAGAACCTGTTCTCCACCACCTTCGTCGGCCTTGCGCGGGAAGATCACCCGTTGTTTGACCAAGAGATTACCGCCGCGCGGTTTGCCAGCTACTCGCACATCAGCATCTCGCGGCGCGGCATCGCCCGCGGGCCGATCGACACCGCATTGAATGCCCAAGGCCTGGAGCGCCGCGTGGCAATGATCGCCCCGGGTTTCCACGGCGCGATGTTCATGCTGCCCGACTCCGACCTGATCCTGCCGGTGCCCAAAGAGGCGCTCTACAGCGCCAAGCGCCTGAAGTTGCCGTTGCGCGCATTCCCGCTGCCCATCTCCTTGCCCACGCTGGTGCTCGCTCAATCGTGGCACCCGCGCTTCGACAAAGACCCGGCCCACAAATGGCTGCGCGAAACCCTGCGCGAGAGTTGCCACGCCACTTGGCTGCAAGCCCAACCCACCTGATCGTCCTCACGCTCCGCGGTGATCGTTCCCACGCTCCGGTGATCGTTCCCACGCTCCGCGTGGGAATGCATCCCGTGACGCTCCGCGTCACCTTGCGCAGGCCTTGAGCGCGTGACGCAGAGCGTCCCAGGCGGCATTACCACGCAGAGCGTGGGAACGATCAGACGGTGTTGCGGACCATATGGATTGCGTCTGGCGCACTTATAAGCTTCGGGTAAGTAACTTTTTGTCATGCATGTGCCTGATTAAACTGCTCGGGTATTTTTAATCCTGAGTTACGTGTTGATGACATCGCTCGCTGCCCCCGCCTTACAGGCCGCAGCCACACCCACTGCCCTCAGCCCGCCTGTATTTGGCCCACGCATCATCACAGGCCTGGTCGGCGTGTTGCTGGCCGTGTTGGTGTCCGGCCTCAACGAGATGGTCACCAAGGTCGCCCTCGCTGATATTCGCGGCGCGCTGTTCATAGGCTTCGACGAAGGCACCTGGCTGGTCGCCGCCTACACCGCCACCTCCGTCGCGGCCATGGCCTTTGCGCCGTGGTGTGCGGTGACGTTTTCACTGCGCCGCTTCACCCTGTGCGCCATCGGGTTGTTTACCGTGCTGGGCATCCTGTGCCCGTTTGCGCCTAACTACCCAAGCCTGCTGCTGTTGCGCACCGTGCAGGGCCTGGCCGGTGGTGCGTTGCCGCCGATGCTGATGACCGTGGCGCTGCGCTTCCTGCCGGCCAACGTCAAACTGTACGGCCTGGCCGGCTATGCGCTCACCGCAACGTTCGGCCCCAGCCTGGGCACGCCGCTGGCCGCGCTGTGGACCGAATACGTCGGCTGGCAATGGGCGTTCTGGCAAATCGTCGCGCCGTGCTTGCTGGCGATGGCTGCGGTGGCCTACGGCTTGCCGCAAGACCCGCTGCGCCTGGAGCGCTTCAAGCAGTTCAATTGGCGCGGCCTGCTGCTGGGGTTCCCGGCGATCTGCATGCTGGTGATCGGCCTGTTGCAAGGCAACCGACTGGACTGGTTCGAGTCCGGCCTGATCACCTTTCTGCTGAGCGGCGGCACATTGTTGCTGGTGCTGTTTCTGGTCAACGAGTGGTCGCAGCCGATCCCGTTTTTCAAGTTACAGATGCTCGGCCTGCGCAACTTGGCGTTCGCCTTGATCGTGCTGGCAGGCGTACTGATGGTGCTGACCTCGGTGATCATCATTCCGTCGAGTTTTCTTGCGCAGGTGCAAGGTTATCGACCATTGCAAACCGCGCCGGTGATGCTGCTGATGGCGCTGCCGCAGTTGATTGCGCTGCCGTTGGTGGCGGCGTTGTGCAACCTGCGCTGGGTCGACTGCCGTTGGGTGCTGGGGCTCGGTTTGAGCATGCTGGCGCTGTGTTGCGTGGGCAGCGCGCACCTGACATCAGCATGGGTTCGCGACGATTTCTATGGCTTGTACCTGCTGCAAATCTTCGGTCAACCGATGGCCGTGCTGCCGCTGCTGATGCTCTCCACCGGCAGCATTCAGCCGATGGACGGCCCGTTTGCCTCGGCCTGGTTCAACACCGTCAAAGGCCTCGCCGCCGTGGTCGCCACGGCGCTGCTGGAGGTGCTGACCACTCAGCGTTTGCACTTCCACTCAAGCATGTTGGTGGACCGTTTGGGCAACTCGCCGCTGGCCGACGGCGATGCGCCTGGCCTGGCGCACCGGCTGCACGAGCAGGCCGTGGTGCTGACGTCTGCAGACCTTTATTACGTCATGGCGGCTGTCGCGGTGGCGTTGATCCTGCTGATCTTCTGGATGCCCACGCGGATCTTTCCGCCCCGCGCACCGACTTGATTGCTCACTGAGCCAAAAGGATTGTTGATGAAACGCAAAGACAAAATTGCCCTTTCCGCTATCGCCGTGTTCGCCGTCGCGGTGTTGGCGTACCGGGTTGCGCCGAGCCTTTTGGGCAACACGCGCCAGACCACCAACGACGCCTTCGTCGCCGCCGACTTCACCCTGGTGGCGCCGCGCGTGGCCGGCTTCATCAAGGAAGTGCTGGTGGAGGACAACCAGCGCGTCAAAGCCGGCCAACTGTTGGCGCTGATCGACGACCGCGATTTTCGCGCCGCCGCGCAAGCGGCCGACGCCGATACGCTCGTCGCCCAGGCCCAATTGAAAAACGCCACTGCAACCCTGGAGCGGCAAAGCTCGGTGATCGCCCAAGCGCAAGCCAGCGTCGCAGCAGACCGCGCCGAGGTGGCCTTCGCCGAACACGAACTGAACCGCTACAACCACCTCGCCGGTGTGGGCGCGGGCACTGTGCAGAACGCCCAACAAGCCAAAACCCGCATCGACCAGGCCACCGCGCGCCTGGCGAATGCCACCGCGGTGCTGGCGGCCGAACGCAAGCAGGTGGAAATTCTCGGCGCCCAGCGTGACGCCGCCGAAGGTGGGCTTAAACGCGCGCAGGCGGCCCTGGAAATGGCCAGCTATCAGTTGTCCTACACGCGCATCGTCGCGCCGATGGATGGCATGGTCGGCGAGCGCGCGGTGCGGGTTGGCGCCTATGTGACGCCGGGCAGCAAACTACTCGCGGTGGTGCCGTTGACCGAGGCCTTTGTGGTGGCCAACTTCCAGGAGACTCAGCTGTCGCACATGCACGCCGGCCAAGCCGTGCAAGTGCGCGTCGACAGCCTCGACGGTGAACTGCTCAACGGCCATTTGGAAAGCCTGGCGCCGGCCACCGGCGTGACCTTCGCGTCGGTCAAACCCGACAATGCCACGGGCAATTTCACCAAGGTGGTGCAGCGCATTCCGGTGAAGATTGTGCTGGAGCCCAATCAGCCGCTGACCGAACGGCTGCGCGTCGGCATGTCGGTGGAAGCCAGCGTCGACACCCAGCCGATCACGCAGCCGCGTGAGGTGGCCCAGCAATGAAGCGATTTGCCTGGCTCAGCTTGAGCCTGATCAGCCTGAGTGCGTGCACCGTCGGCCCGGATTTCCAGCGGCCGCAAGGCTCGCCCGTCAACCCATGGAGCGAGCCACAAGGGCGACAGGCCGCCAGCCGCGCGGTCAACGACCCGTTGCAGGAGCGCTGGTGGGAAGTGTTCCATGACGCGCAGCTCTCAGCCCTCACGCAGCGCGCCCTCAGCGATAACCTCGACCTGAAACTGGCCGGCAGCCGTTTGCAACAGAGCCGCGCCGTACGCCAGGTGACCACCGCCGAGCGCTACCCCAACCTCAATGCCAGCGGTGATTACCTACGCCAACGCAACAGCGGCAAAGGCTTGAATGATCCGTCTGGCGAAAATGGCCGTTCCGCGTTCAACCAGTGGGACGCAGGCTTCTCGGCCGCTTGGGAGCTGGACTTCTGGGGCCGCGTCAAACGTGAAACCGAGGCCGCCGACGCCACGCTGCAAGTGGCCGAAAACGACCGCCGCGCCGTGCTGTTATCGGTACTCGCCGACACCGCTCAGGATTACATTCAGTTGCGCGGCGTGCAGAACACCCGCGTCGTTACTGAGCAAAACCTCGACGTCGCCCGCCACAGCCTCAAGCTCTCGCAACTGCGCCTGGCCGATGGCGTGGCGACCGACCTGGACGTGGCCGAAGCCGCCGCGCAGGTGGCCGCCATCGAAGCGCGCCTGCCTGATTTGCAGCAGCGCCAGGACCAGTTGATCAACGCCCTGAGCCTGTTGATGGGCGAGCCGCCGCAAGCGCTGCACGCGCAGTTGTCCAAAGACGCCGCCGTGCCGCAGGCCCAGCGCCAAGTCACCATCGGCCTGCCGTCGGAACTCGCCGAACGCCGCCCCGACATTCGCCAGGCCGAGGCGCGTTTGCACGCGGCCACTGCGAATATCGGCGTGGCCAAAGGCGACTTCTACCCGCGCATCACCTTGTCTGGCAGCCTCGGCTCGCAAGCCCTGCAACTGTCGGATTTCGGCTCCTGGGGCTCGCGCGCCTTTGCCTTCGGCCCGCAGTTCAGCCTGCCGCTGTTCAATGGCGGGCGCCTGCAAGGCATGTTGAACCTGCGCGAAGCCCAGCAACAGGAAGCCGCGCTGGCCTACCAGCAAACCGTGCTGCGTGCCTGGCATGAAATCGACGACCAACTGACCCGCTACAACGCCAGCCAATTGCGCCGCGACAGCCTCGCCGAGGCGGTACGCCAAAACCAGATCGCCCTCACCACCGCGCAACATCAGTACGTCGAAGGCGTAGCCGATTTCGTCAACGTACTCACCGTACAAAGCGCCCTGCTGGCGACGCAGGAACAGTGGGTGGAAAGCTCCACCAGCGTGTCACTGGCCATGGTTGGCTTATACAAGGCATTGGGCGGCGGCTGGCAGTCGGTTTACCCTGCTGGCTAAGCACAGCTCCAATCTGGGAGTTCTATTTTGGCCGAACTCGGTCAAATGTGTGGGAGTGGGCTTGCTCGCGATAGCGGTGTGTCAGATTACTATTTTTTGGCTGATCCAACGCCATCGCGAGCAAGCCCGCTCCCACACGAAAATTGCCCACCCATCAACGATTCAGCAAAACACCCCATTCCCCACCAAACCATTCACTCGGTTCCAGCAGTTGGACGTAGAACTTTTGCGACCAATGCAGGATCAAGGCTTTGTCCGATTCCAGAAGCGAATCACAGGCTTTTGTCCTAGAGTGGCGGTGTTTGCGTCAGGTGATTCAGGTAATGGCAGGGGAATTGAGGTGCATCGGTCTGTGGTAGAGCAAAACAAAAAGCTTGGGGGGTTACCCGCATTCAGTCGCTTTTCCTGGGAAGGCGCCAGCTATATCAGCCAATTATGGTGGGTGCCGATCCTGGCATTGGCCATGGCCCTGCGTTTTTACAACCTCACGGCGTCGGCAATTTGGGGCGACGAAGGCTCTAGCCTGCTATTGAGCGAATACGCGGCGGGCGACCTGTGGTTTCACGCGGCGCACGATGTGCACCCGCCGCTGTATTTTTTCATGTTGCGTGGCTGGATCGAGCTGTTCGGCGACAGCATCTGGTCGATTCGCGGCATGAGCGCAATCCCTGGCGTGGTCGCCGTGGGCCTGGGTATCTGGCTGACGCGGCAACTCTCCACTCGGCGTGCGGCGGTGCTGGCGGGGATTCTGCTGGCGCTGCTGCCCACGGCGGTACGCTACAGCCAGGAAGTGCGCATGTATTCACTGCTCGGCGTGTGGCTGCTGGGCGCCACGCTGGCGCTGGTGTATTGGGTGCGTCAGCCCGAACGCACGCGCTACCTGGTGGCGTATGGGCTGCTGATGACCGCAGGCTTCTACACGCATTACTTCACCGCGCTCTGCGTGCTGGTGCATTGGGCTTACCTTGCGGTGTTGAGCGCATCCCGTGCGCCGGGCCAGCGTTTGATTTTGCGCCCTGCCTGGTGGCTGACCAACGTCACGATTGTGCTGCTGTACTTGCCTTGGTTACCGAACCTGCTGGACCTGGTGCAACACGTGGAACAGTTGAAAGTAGGCGGCGATATTGGCTGGGAAGAGCCGGTCAACGTGTTTTCCCTGCCATCCATGGTCTGGCAATTCGTGCTGCAGGATGAAGGTATTGGCTTCTGGCAGCCGCTGTTCTGGCTGTTTCCGATACTGTTGGTGAGCATCGTCGGCGTCACCACCTGGCGGGACCGCGAGCGTTACCGGCCAGCCAGCTTGCTGGCGCTGTTCTTTTTGCTGCCACTGCTGTTGGTGTACGCAGTGTCGTTTCTGTCCCCGGTGTTTATCGAGCGTTACCTCACTGTTTACGCGTTTGGGTTGCCGATCCTCCTGGCCCTGGCCATCGACCGCCTGCCATCGCGCCTGTCGCTGCTGGGAGCAGCGTTGTTCGTGCTGTTCGTCGGGGTGGAGCTACTGGGGTTGAAAAACAATTTCAGCGTGGATGAGCAAGACCAATTCAACGTGCCGGTGGAGTTCGTCAACCGCAATTACCAGGAAGACGACCGCATCGTCCTCAGCGACATGATGTGGTACCTCAGCTACGTGTATTACGACCAGACCGACGCCCAACTGCAGCTTTACACCCCGCCTAAACCGGACGGTACGCCCACCCGCCCGAATGCCTATGGTTTCGGCACGCTGGTGGACCAGGACGGCGGGCGCATCTACCTCGACCGACTGGCGGCATTGCCCGCCGATACCCACCGCGTATGGCTGATCAGCAGCGTTGAGGCGCCGGACGATTTTGCCCCGCTGCCCGAAGGCTGGCGCGAGCTGAGCCGGCAAGATGGCGGCGGTGCCAGGGCGCGTTTGTTCGTCGTGTGCAACGGGCCGCAACCGCATCCTGAGGGCTGCCGCTAGGCTCAGTGGATTCGTTACTGCTCGGGAGCCGCTCATGCAATGTTGTTGCGAGCCCGGCGAGGGGTGTAAAAAACTTGGGAAAAAAGCCATAACTTGAAAAAATCTGGTTATGGTTGAAAAAATCTGGGCTTTAATCGCCTGAGTGAACTTTTTCCGAGGTGTCGAAGCACCGTCGCAAGCAGTTTCAGTACAGTGTGCCGGATGAGGTGTTTGAGTTTATCGAGGTCGAAGCGGGGAAGGTGATCAGCTAACGCGGTAGCGGTTGCACAGCCTCAACCATCCCACCTATAGTTCGCCCCATCGCCGCCTATCGGCGATCGGATTTGGCGATCCGAGTTTCTGTGACGCGTTTCAGCGTTCATATCCCGTGCTTTTTCATCTTTGGATGAAGGCGCTGGGCTCTATGGCGGCTGTGCGCGGGAGATCTTCGGATCTGCCGGGTTTCACAGATAACCGGTTCGCCAACCTGCGTACAGCTGCCACCTTTCTTGTTTGGCGACAAGATCGAGTGGTTCAAACTCTTATCTGTGAGGTTTTATCGATGGAACAATACAAGCCGTTTCAAAGCAACCCGACCAGCGTTCCCGTGCTGACCTTCAACACCTTCGCCCCCTCGCACTTGCTGCACGAAACCGCCCGCAGTCGCGTGCGTATCGGCACTGAGCTGCTCGACACACTCACCTCAACCACCGACGAACAAAACCGCCAGCACCTGGTGACGGCGGCGTTGGTCTCGCTGCGAGATGGCTTGGACATGATGGGCGAAATCCAGCGCCGCCTGGATGCGCAGGCCGAACAGCAAAGCTGAAGCCAGCGCCAAGGTAACAGGCCCGTTGTGGCGAGCGGGCTTGCTCGCGCTGGGCTGCGTAGCAGCCCCAAAACCAGACGCTGCGGAGTGCCTGCACTATTGCATTCCTCATTAAAAGGGCTGCTTCGCAGCCCAACGCGAGCAAGCCCGCTCGCCACAACAGCTCTATCAGCCTGCGTCGAAACCCGCCACCGATCAGCGAATGTGTTTCGAAACTTGACTGACTTGGATCACTCCCTCATATTGATAGTTAGCAAACTAACTGTATGCGAACTGTCTTGTGCCTCAAACCCTCGAACAACTCCACATGAACCTCAGCAGCAGCATGGTGGTGGGCGCCCGTAATTGGCGCAAAATCTGCCAGACCACGCTGGTGAGCTACGGTATTTCCGAAGCCTGCGCCGTGCCGTTATTGATGATCGGCCGCTTGGGCGACGGTGTGCATCAAGTAAAAGTCGCCCAGGCCTCGGGAATTGAAAGCCCGTCGCTGGTGCGCTTGCTCGACCAACTGTGCAGCGGCGGCTACGTGTGCCGTACCGAAGACATCCACGACCGTCGCGCCAAGGCCTTGAGCCTCACCGCGCGTGGCCGTGAGCTGGTGCAAGCGGTGGAAGTGCAACTGGTGCGCCTGCGCCAGGACGTGCTGTCGGACATTTGCCGCAGCGATCTCGAAGCGGCGCTGCGCGTACTGCGGGCCTTTGAAGTGGCCGGGGTTGCAGCGTCTTGAACGGATTTTTCAGCGGCTTCCCGCCTGCCCGTGACTGGTTTTACGGCGTACGTACGTTCGCGGCGTCGATGATCGCGTTGTACATCGCCATGCTCATGCAAATGCCGCGTCCGTACTGGGCGATGGCCACGGTGTATATCGTCTCCAGCCCGTTTGTCGGCCCTACCAGCTCCAAGGCGCTGTACCGCGCCGTCGGCACTTTTATGGGGGCCGCGGCCGCGGTGATTTTTGTGCCGATGTTTGTGCAAGCGCCTTATGTGCTGGTGGTGGTGATTGCGCTGTGGACGGGCATTTTGCTGTTCCTGTCGATGCACCTGCGCACGGCGAATAACTACGCCTTGATGCTCGCCGGTTACACCTTGCCGCTGATCGCCTTGCCGGTGGTGGATAACCCGCTGGCGGTGTGGGATGTGGCCGAGGCGCGCACCGAAGAAATTTTCCTTGGCATCGCGGTAGCGGCGGTGGTGGGGGCGATGTTCTGGCCACGTCGGCTGATGCCGGTGTTCGATGGTTCGGTGGCCAAGTGGTTCGCCGATGCGCAGGTTTACAGCCAGCGCTTTTTGACGCGCAACGTGCAGCCTGAAGAGGTGAGCAACCTGCGCGGCACCATGGTGGCGACCTTTAATACCCTGGAATTGATGATCGGCCAGTTGCCGCACGAAGGCGCGCGGCCGCAAACGGTGCGCAACACCAAAGAGCTGCGCGGGCGGATGATTCACCTGATGCCGGTGATCGATGCGCTCGACGATGCGGTGTACGCCGTCGAGCATCGCGCGCCGGAGTTTCTCGACCGCCTTGCACCGCTATTGCAAGCGGCTGAGCAATGGCTTGCAAGCACCACCGAAAGCGCACCGCTGGAACGCTGGCGCGTGCTGCGTGACCAAGTCGACGCCCTGCAACCGGCCGGCGAAGCGCTGAACGACCGGCACACACTGCTGTTCTCCAACGCCCTGTATCGGCTGGGTGAATGGATCGACCTGTGGCAAGACTGCCGCAGCCTGCAAGCCGCGCTGCAATGCGAAAGCCAAGACACCTGGCGCGCGGTTTACCGTCACTGGCGCCTCGGCCGGCTGACGCCGTTCCTCGACCGTGGCCTGATGTTCTATTCGGCGTTTTCCACCGTCACCGCGATTGTCGTCGCCTCGGTATTGTGGATTCTGCTGGGCTGGACCGATGGCGGCAGCGCGGTGATTCTGGCCGCCGTGGCGTGCAGCTTTTTTGCCTCGATGGACGACCCGGCGCCGCAGATCTACCGGTTCTTTTTCTGGACCGCCATGTCAGTGTTGTTCGCCAGCCTGTATCTGTTTTTGGTGCTGCCCAACCTGCATGATTTCCCGATGCTGGTGCTGGCGTTCGCCGTGCCGTTTATCTGCATCGGCACGCTCACCGTGCAGCCGCGTTTCTACTTGGGCATGCTGCTGACGCTGGTGAACACCTCGTCGTTCATCAGCATCCAGGGCGCGTATGACGCAGACTTCCTGAACTTCGCCAACGTCAACCTGGCCGGGCCGGTGGGCTTGCTGTTTGCGTTTGTGTGGACGCTGGTGGCGCGGCCTTTCGGCGCTGAGCTGGCGGCCAAGCGCCTGACCCGCTTTAGCTGGCGCGACATTGTCAGCCTCACCGAACCTGCGACCCTCGCCGAACACCGGCACATGGCCGCGCAAATGCTCGACCGCTTGATGCAACACTTGCCGCGCCTGGCAATCATCGGCCAGGACACCGGCATCGCCCTGCGCGATTTGCGTGTGGCGCTGAACCTGCTTGATCTGCTCGCCTACTCGCCACGCATCCACGGCGTGCCACGCGTATTGCTCAACCAAGTGGTCGAGGGCGTTGGCGGGTACTTCAAGGCCTGCCTCAAAGCGGGTGAACGCTTGCCTGCGCCCAGCGGTCTGCTGATGACACTCGACCGCACGCGCCGCGCCCTCAACGGCCAGGGCCTGCAAAACGAACACGACAGCCGCCTGCATCTGTTGCATGCACTGGCCGGTTTACGCCTGTCGCTGCTGCCGGGCGTGGAATTTATTGGCGGCACCGAACTGGAAGCGCCGCTGCCTGATGGAGCGCCTTTATGATCGGTGACCTGGACATCAGCGGGGTGTTCCTGCCCACGTTGCTGGTGCTGATGGGCATTACGTATGTGCTGTTTCTGGTGGTGCACGGGCTATTAACCCGCGTCCACTTCTATCGCCTGGTCTGGCACCGGGCATTGTTCAATGTGGGGCTCTACGCGCTGTTGTTGGGCGCGGTGGACTCACTCAGTCGATACCTCATGACATGAAAAAACCTTTTTTGACCATCGGCCGTGTCGTCCTGACGCTGTTGATCGTGACGTTTGCGGTCGTCGTTGTGTGGCGCATGGTCATGTATTACATGTTTGCGCCCTGGACCCGTGACGGGCACATCCGTGCCGACATCGTGCAGATCGCACCGGACGTGTCCGGGCTGATCCAGCAAGTCGACGTGCGCGACAACCAGCTCGTCGCCAAGGGCCAGGTGCTGTTTGCGGTTGACCAGGACCGCTTCAAGCTGGCCCTGCGCCAAGCCCAGGCCGCCGTGGCTGACCGTCAGGAAACCCTGGCCCAGGCCACTCGCGAGTACAAGCGTAACCGTGGCCTGGGCAATTTGGTGCCGAGCGAGCAACTGGAAGAAAGCCAGTCGCGCGTGGCCCGCGCTCAATCTGCGTTGGCCGAGGCACAAGTGACGGTGGACGCCGCCCAACTCAACCTCGACCGCTCGGTGATCCGCAGCCCCGTGGACGGCTACGTCAACGACCGCGCGCCGCGTGCGCAGGAATTCGTGACGGCCGGGCGCCCGGTGCTGTCGGTGGTGGACAGCAATTCCTTCCACATCGACGGCTACTTTGAAGAAACCAAGCTGGACGGGATTCACGTCGGCATGGCGGTGGATATTCGCGTGATCGGCGACAACGCGCGCTTGCGCGGCCATGTGCAGAGCATCGTCGCCGGTATCGAAGACCGCGACCGCAGCAGCGGTTCCAACCTGTTGCCCAACGTCAACCCGGCGTTCAGCTGGGTGCGCCTGGCCCAGCGGATTCCGGTGCGCATCGCCTTTGATGAGGTGCCGGCGGACTTCCGCATGATCGCCGGGCGCACGGCCACCGTGTCGATCATTGCCGACACGGCTAAAGACGGAGAAAAACCATGAAACCGGCGGCGTTGCTGGCCACGGTCGGCTTGGGTGTGCTGCTGTCGGCCTGCCAAGCGGTAGGCCCGGATTATAAGTTGCCGGAAAACGCCGCCATCAACCGTGACGACCTGCAAGGGCAGCTCGCGGGCGAGGGTAACAACGTGGTGTCGGCGCCGGTGCCGGCCGACTGGTGGAAGCTCTACAACGACCCGCGCCTGGATGCGCTGGTGCGCCAGGCCATGGCGTCGAACACCGACCTGCGCGTGGCCGCCGCCAACCTGCAACGCGCGCGCTTCCAGACCCAACAGGCGGAATCTGCGGGCGGTTGGAGCGTGGGTGCCAAGGCTGAAGCCCAGCGCCTGCAAGAGTCCGGCGAAGCCTATTTGCTCACGGAAAAAGTCCCGGTGGGCAACATCGGTTCCGCGAGCATCAGCACGTCCTACCAATTCGACTTGTTCGGCACCTTGCAGCGCGGCATCGAAAGCGCCCACGCCAGTGCGGACGCGGCCCAAGCCGCCGCCGATACCGCGCGTATTACGCTGGTAGCCGATGTGGTGCGTTCCTACACCCAAGTCTGCGCGGCCAACGAAGAACTGGCGATTGCCAACGAGTCCCTCGGCCTGCAAGCGCAGAGTACCCAGTTGACCCAGCGCCTGCGTGACGCCGGGCGCGGTGACGAAACCCAAGTGACCCGTTCGCAAACCCAATACAAATCCTTGCGCGCCGACATGCCGCGCTACCAGGCGGCGCGCCAGGCCGGGCTGTTCCGCCTGTCGATGCTGTTGGCCACGCCGCTGGACCAACTGCCGGCAGGCACCGACAGCTGCGCCGAGCTGCCGCACATTGCCCAGTTATTGCCGGTGGGCGACGGCGCCACCTTGCTCAAGCGCCGCCCCGATGTACGCCAGGCCGAGCGCCAACTGGCCGCCGCCACCGCGCGTATCGGCGTGGCCACCGGCGCGTTGTACCCAGACATCAGCATCGGCGCCACCGTGGGCACGGTTGGCTTGCTTGACGACTTGGGCACGCCAGCGACCAATCGCTGGGGCTTTGGCCCGCTGATCAGTTGGACGGTGCCAACCAACGGCGCGCGTGCACGTATTCACGAAGCCGAAGCTGCCACCCAAGGCGCGCTGGCGCATTTTGACGGGGTGGTGCTCAACGCCATCCGCGAGACCCAGACCGGCCTGGCGCAGTACACCGCGCAGTTGCAGCGCCGGGATGCACTGGCAGATGCCGGTAACTCCGCCAAAGAAGCTGCGCAACAGACGCACCGTTTCTTCCAGGCCGGCCGTGCCTCGTTCCTCGCCGACCTGCAAGCCACGCGCACCTACACCGACGTGCGCGCGCAACTGGCGGCGGCGAACACTCAGGTTGCCATGAGCCAGATCAATCTGTTCCTGGCGTTGGGCGGCGGTTGGGAAAGCGCACGAACGCAAGCGTCACCGCCCGGCAAACCCTGAGCCAATAGCGATGCCGCAAAAGGTGGTCTGCCTTGATTTTTTATCAGGCGGTCCGGTAGGCATTGGCTGAATAGCGCGTGGGAATTGTCTGATGTGGCCGCTGCCATGGGCCGCGAGCGTTACCCATTGGACGTCTGCGATCTGAAGGCCATTACCTCGAACAATGCCGTTACACACCGTGAGTTTGAGGTGTTGGTGTACACCTGGACGGCGCGTTTGAAGCGTTTTGACCACCCGCTGGATGAGATCAAAACGCGGTACCCGTGAACCAACTGCCAGGCTGCCCCCTCTGAAAAGCTGCGCCGTTCTCGGCCGCCAGTGCTAATCTTCCCCCGTTTTCGGCGGGCTTGAGCCAACCCTTTCGGGGTTCAAGGAAGACAGCCCACTTCTCACAGGATTTGATCAGGTCACTTCATGAATAAGCCAGCAGTCGTTCTTTTGGGTTTCGTTGTCGCCGTCGGCGTCGTCAGTGCAGGCGGCGCCTGGTACACCGGCAAGCAACTGGAGCCGGTGCTGCAAACCGCGATCCAGAACGCTAACAAGGAACTGCAAACGTCCATGGCCGGCACCGATGGCAGCTTGAACCTGGAGCTGGTGTCGCTGGACCGTGGCCTGTTCAGCAGTACTGCGCACTACCGCCTCAAAGGGCAGGGCAGTGTATTCGGCGACGCCAACCCGAACCCGGAGCTGTTGTTCGTTGACCACATTGAACACGGCCCGCTGCCGTTCTCGCGCCTGGTGTCGCTGAAATGGTTGCCGGTCATGGCCACCAGTCATTACGAGATGGAAAAAAACCCCACCACCGAAAAATGGTTCGCCGCGAGCAAAGACGTATCGCCGGTCAAAGGCGTGGCGAACATCGGCTATAACCGCTCGGTGAATGGCAATGTCGAATTGCTGCCCCTGGAAATCAAGGACGACAAGTCCTCGGTAAGCTTCTCCGGCGCCAACCTCGACGTCGACAGCAGCGCCGAAGGCCAGAAGGTCAAGGCCAGCGGCTACATGAATAGCCTTAAAGTCGCGTTGATCGACGCCAAAGGCGAGCCGTTCGAAGCCGAGCTGTCGGGCCTGACCGTGGCCAGCAACCTGGAAAAATCCACGTTCGGTTTCTACACCGGGCAAAACACCATTGAGCTGACCGACACCAAAGTCACCTTCGGCCCGCAGAAAACCGTGCTGACGCTCAAGGGCTTCGAGCAAAAAGACAGCAGCGAGGCCAAGGGCAACAACCTGGCAGGCCGTGTTGACTACAAGATCGACGAGATCGGTTATCAGGGCAAACCTGTCGGTTCGGCGGCCATGGCCGTGAGCATGAAGAACATCGATATTCCGGGCATGCTGGCACTGACCAAGCTGTACCAGGACAAGATGCAACCGGTGCAGGCAGCTTCCGCTGCGAACCAACCGATGCCTGAGTTGCAACTGACTGAAGCCGAGCAAACCCTGGCCGAGACCAACGTCAACCAAGTGCTGGCTGCCAAGCCGCAACTGGCGGTGGAAAACCTCTCGCTGAAAACCACCCATGGCGAAAGCAAATTCAACCTGGTCGTCGACCTGACCAAACCGGCATCGCTGGAGCTGCCACCGGTTGAATTGGGCAAGCAGGCCATTGCGCTGCTGGACGCCAACCTGACCCTGTCCGAGCCAATGATCGGTGACGTGGCCGCCTTGCAAGCGCAGGCGGGTGGCGTGACTGACCCTAAAGCCATCGAGCAGCAGTCGCAGATGGCCGCCGAGATGGTCAGCGGCATGGCGGTCGGCACTCAGCTGGCGACACTGGTGGGCACGGATGTGGTGTCCAAGCTGCATTACGCCAACAATGAAGTGACCTTCAACGGCCAAAAAATGACCGTTGAGCAATTCATTAGCCTGATGACGGCCAAGTTGGGTGCTGTGAGCGGCGCGCAGTAACGTTTCCTGCATCAAGCAAGCAATAAAGCGTGGGGGAGTGGGGTTGCCTGAGGCAGCGGCCGCTCCCCCATTCGTTTTTGTGAGCGGGTAATTCTGAACAATTGTTCTGAATCGGTCTTTTCCCTGCATTCGTAAGGGATAGTTCCTACAGGAAAGCTAGGTTGGGTCACTGGACGCCGACACCCTGACGCGCATCGCTCAGGTCTACCTATCGTCAGAGCTTTCCGTGTGTAAGGAAGCTCTCGATATGCTGCGAAACCTACCCTTCAGCGCCTCAGGCCGGTTGCGACTGCTCATCGGGGCCGCCTTGTGCAGCCACTTGTTAATGCCCGCGTGCGCCTTGGCCGACCCGGCCTACGACGCCCTGATTATCCAGGCGCGTAACGGCAACTTCACGCCAGCCCTCAGCCAATTGCGCCAGTTGCCTGCCGAACGCCAAACGCCAGGCCAAATCAGCGATCACTTGGTGATTGCCGGCTGGGCCGGGCAAGACGCCGAGGTGTTGAAGGTGTACGAAGCGGCGGGCAAGCATCGCAACCTGACCACGCAGGCGCTGGCCACCGTGGCGCGTACCTATCGCAATCAAAAGCAGTGGCCGCAAGCCCTGGTGGTCTATCAACAGGCCCTGCTGCGCGAACCGAATAATGTTGACCTGCAATTGGGCCAAGCCCTGACCCAAGCCGATGGCGGCCAAACCGCCGAGGCGTTGCAACGCACGCGCGCACTGGTGGCGGCGCAACCCAATGACCCCAACCGCCGCATGGCGCTGGGCTATGCGCTGACCCGTGCGGGCTTGAACTACGACGCCCTGTTTGAGTTTGACCAGGCCTTTATTCGCGCCGGGGACAAACCTGCCGTGGTCCGCGAATACATCGTTGCTCTGCAAAAAGCCCGCCTGCCGGAACCGGCGCGGCGCCTGTCGGCCAAGCACCCCGGCGTGCTGGACGCGGTCACCCAGCGCCGCCTTGAAGGCGACCTCGCCGCAGAGCGCGTGCGCATGGCCGAATACGCCACGCGCAGCGAAAAAGAACGCTACGTGATCGCCGACCGCGCCCTTAACGACTACGCCACCTTGCTTGCACGCTGGGCCTCGGACCCCAGCGCCCACGACGACGTGGTGCGCTGGCGCATCGACCGTCTCGGCGCCCTGAAGGCGCGGGCGCGCACCGCTGAGGTGATCCGCGAGTACCACACGCTTAAAGACGAAGGTGTGCAATTGCCAACGTACGCCGTGCGCTGGGTAGCCGCCGCGTACCTCGATCAACGCCAGCCGGAACACGCCGAGCCGTTGTACCGCCAAGCCTTGACCGCAGCAGACGCCAACCCGGGCGACCACGTCGAAGACAGCACCGCGCTGTTTTACGCCTTGTTGGAAAGCGACAAGGTGATGCAAGCGCGCGACGTCGCCAGCCACCTGGCCAACACGCAGCCGCCGCGCGTCGAACTCAAAGGCTTGGCCGCAGGCAACCCCAGCGACAGTTGGATGGACGCGCAACAACTGGCGGCTCAGGCCGGCACCTACGGCGGTGAGCTGCCGGGCAGCGAAACCGGCCTGGACGCGCTGGCGCAAAAAGCCCCCGGCAACGTCGGCTTGCGCCTTGCCCAAGCCGATGTGTATCGCGCCCGTGATTGGCCGCGCCGCGCTGAAGGTTCGCTGAAACAAATCGAAGCCCAGGCCCCGCGTGATATAGGCCTGCAAGTATCGCAGGCGTATACCGCCATGGACCTGCAGGAATGGCGGCAACTGCACGCGCTGACCGATGACGTGTTGGCCCGCAACCCGGACAACCGCCAGGTGCAGCGCCTCAGCCGGTTGCGCGATGTGCACGACATGGCCGAACTGCGCGTCGAGGCCTACACCGGTAAAAGCTACGGCGGTGGCGGCAACGATGACGTCGGCGCGGTCGCCGGTAGCCGCGACTTTGGCATCGAAAGCGTGCTGTACAGCCCGCCCATCGACGAAGACTGGCGCGTGTTCGCCGGGGCCGGTTACGCCACCGCAGACTTTACCGAAGGCACTGGCCAGCATCGTTTTCAGCGTGTCGGCGTGGAGCGGCGCACGCGTGACATGACCTTGCAGGCAGAGGTATCCAACCATTCCTACGGGTATGGTGCCAAGCAAGGCGCGGGCGTGTCGATTGCCCGCGACATCAACGATAACTGGCAATACGGCGGCAGTTTCGGCTACTTGTTGGCCAGCACGCCGCTGCGGGCTTTGAATGCCGATGTTACGGCCAACGGCGGCAGTGGTTTTATCCGCTGGCGCGCGAATGAAAGCCGCGAATGGAAACTCTCGCTGAGCCCGTCGCATTTCAGCGACGGCAACGACCGGCTCGAAGCCTTGCTCACTGGCCGCGAAGGCCTTTACAGCTCGCCACACGTGCAAGTGGACCTGGGCCTGGAAGTCGGCGCCAGCCGTAACACCAAAGACGACGCGGTGTATTTCAACCCGAAGTCGGAACTCGGCGTGTTGCCCACCCTCACCGTCAATCACGTGCTTTATCACCGCTACGAGACCCAGTGGAGTCAGCAGTTCCAGGTCGGTGCGGGTACGTACAGCCAGCGCGATTATTCCACCAGTGGTGTCGGCCTGATCGGCTATGGCCAACGCTTTCGCTGGAACGACGTGCTGGAAACCGGCGCCAACCTGAGCCTGATCAGCCGCACGTATGACGGCAATCGCGAACGCGATCTGCGCCTGCTCGTCGACCTCACTTACCGTTTTTAAAAGAGCCTGACCATGACCGTTCTCAGCCGTTGCTTGTGGGTCCTGTGTGTTTTGCTGGCCACCGCCTGCGCCCAGCAACCCGCGCCCTATACACCGCCCGCCGAGCGGCCGACACCGGCGCGTGAAGCGCCGTGGCCGAAGAACCATTTTCTGGGCATCGCCTACCACGACGTTGCAGACCGCGACCCCGATCAGGCGGTGGTGGCGGTGCGCACCGAGCGTTTGATCGACCAGTTAGCCTGGCTGCGCGAGAACGGCTACCAGCCGGTCAGCGTCGATCAGATTCTGGCCGCGCGCAGCGGTGGGCGTGAGCTGCCGCCCAAAGCCGTGATGCTCAGCTTCGACGACGGTTATTCGAGCTTTTACACCCGCGTGCTGCCGATCCTGCGGGCTTATCACTGGCCAGCAATATTGGCCCCGGTGGGCTATTGGATCGACACCCCGTTGAACCAGCCGGTGGATTTTGCCGGTACACCGCGGGCGCGTTCCGACTTCCTGACCTGGCAGCAGGTGCGCGAGATTTCCAACTCCGGCCTGGTTGAAATCGCCGCGCATACCAATGCCAGCCATACCGGTATTTTGGCTAACCCGCAGGGCAACGTGGAGCCGGCCGCTGCGACGCGACGCTATGATGCGGCCACCGGCACGTATGAAACCGAGGCTCAGTTTCAGGCGCGGATGCGCGCCGACGTGGCCGCCATCTCGAACAAACTGCGCGCCGTCACCGGCAAGGCCCCGCGCGTTTGGGTGTGGCCGTATGGCGCCGCCGACGGCACAGCGCTCGCGGTCGTCGGCGAGCAGGGCTACCAGATGGCTTTGACCCTGGACGACGGCCTCGACGACCTCGCCAACCTCAAGAGCAGCCCGCGTTTGCTGGTGGCCTCCGACCCGGATGGCGAGCACTACGCCAACGCCATCGTCGGCACCCAGGCCCAGAAATCGATGCGCGTACTGCACGTCGACCTGGACAACGTCTACGACGCGGACCCGGCGCAAGAGGCACGCAACCTCGATAAGTTGATTCAGCGCGTGGTCGACATGGGCGCCAACACGGTATTTTTACAAGCCTTCGCCGACCCCAAAGGCGACGGCCTGGTGCACTCGCTGTACTTCCCCAACCGCCACCTGCCGGTGCGCCGCGACCTGTTCAACCGCGTGACCTGGCAATTGCGCACGCGGGGTCATGTGGCGATTTACGCGTGGATGCCGGTGCTCAGTTTTGCCCTGGACCCGGCGCTGCCGCGTGTCACCCGCATGAACCCGAAAACCGTTGCGGTCGGCGTCGACCCGGACCAATACCAACGCCTGTCGCCGTTTGACCCGAACGTGCGCGAGCAAATCGGTGAAATCTACGAAGACCTGGCGCGCAACACCGCCATTGATGGCGTGCTGTTCCACGACGACGCGGTGCTCTCGGACTTTGAGGATGCCAGCCCCGCAGCGCTCAAGGCCTATGCCGCCAACGGCCTGCCGAACAGCATTGCCGCACTGCGCGCCGACCCGGCAGTGATGCAACGCTGGACGCGTTTCAAGAGCCGCTACCTGATCGACTTCACGCAGGAGCTGGCCGGCAAGCTGCGCGCGATACGTGGGCCGCAGGTGCAGACCGCGCGCAATATTTTTGCCGAGCCGATGCTCAACCCGGCCAGCGAAACCTGGTTCGCGCAGAACCTTGATGACTTTCTCCAAACCTATGACTGGACCGCGCCGATGGCGATGCCACTGATGGAAGGCGAAACGCTTGCGCACTCGAATGCCTGGCTGGAAAAACTCGTGGCCACGCTCAAGGCGCGCCCCGGCGCCTTGCAGCGCAGCGTGTTTGAACTGCAAGCCAAAGACTGGCGTACCCAAGACGCGCCCGACATCAGTGGCGCGCAACTGGCCGAATGGATGGGTGTACTCAAACGCCAGGGCGTCAGTAGCTTCGGCTACTACCCGGATAACTTCCTGGAAAACTCGCCGGACCTGAAGACGGTGCGTCCGGCCCTTTCCAACCAATGGAACCCTTGATCATGTTCGACAGAATCCTGGCTTTATTCGTGTTGGCACTGGTGTTGGGTGTGCCCCTTGGGCTGATCTTCCTGCTCACCGGGCAGTTCCTGATGGACTTCGTGTTTTTCTACCCGCTGTTCATGTCGGCGCTGTGGATAGCCGGCGGGCTGTACTTCTGGCTGCACTGGGAGCGCCACTGGCCCTGGGAAAAAGACACCCCGGCGCCCGCACTGGCCGGCCACCCGCTGCTGTCGATCCTTATTCCTTGCTACAACGAGGGCGATAACGTCGCCGAAACCATTCACGCGGCATTGGGCCAGCTGTACCCGAACATCGAAGTGATCGCCGTCAACGACGGCTCCAAAGACAACACCGCGGCGGTACTCGATGCCTTGGCGTTGCAGCACCCACGCCTGCGCGTGCTGCACCTGGCGCAGAACCAGGGCAAGGCGGTGGCCTTGCGCATGGGCGCCGTGGCTGCGCGCAGTGAATACCTGGTGTGCATCGACGGTGATGCGTTGCTCGACAACAACGCGGCGGCCTACATGGTTGCGCCGATGCTCGACAACCCGCGCCTCGGCGCCGTGACCGGCAACCCGCGTATTCGCACGCGCTCAACCTTGATCGGGCGTGTGCAGGTGGGCGAGTTCTCCTCGATCATCGGGCTGATCAAGCGCACCCAGCGGGTGTTCGGCCGGATCTTCACGGTGTCGGGCGTGGTGGTGGCGTTCCGTAAAAAGGCGCTGGACCGCATCGACTACTGGAGCACCGACATGATCACCGAAGACATCGATGTCAGTTGGAAGCTGCAACTCGATCACTGGAGCATCTTTTACGAGCCGCGCGCGCTGTGCTGGATTCTGATGCCCGAGACCGTCGGCGGCCTGTGGAAACAGCGCCTGCGCTGGGCGCAAGGCGGCGCCGAAGTGCTGTTCAAAAACATCCGGGGCATCTGGCAATGGCGGCATCGCTACCTGTGGCCGCTGCTGTTCGAATACTGCCTGTCCACCGGTTGGGCCTTCACCTTTCTGCTTTCGGTGATCTTTTGGGGCGTCGGCAAATGGGTGCCGCTGCCGCAAGCCATCGCTGTCGACTCGCTGATGCCGCCGGCGTTTACCGGGCTGGTGTTGGCGATGGTCTGCCTGCTGCAATTTGCGGTGAGCATTTTGATCGACCGGCGCTACGAGAAAGACCTGTGGAAAACCCTGTTCTGGACCGTGTGGTACCCGATGGTGTTCTGGCTGGTCAGCTTGTTCACCACCTTGGTCAGCTTTCCCAAAGTGCTGTTCAACCAGCACCAAAAACGCGCGCGCTGGGTCAGCCCGGATCGCGGTATCAAACCCAGCGAAGAGGAAGCGCGGTCATGAAACTGGTCAGAACTCGCCAAAACGTGGTGATGTGGATTATCGATGTGGTGTTGACGCTGGTGGCCTGGGCCGGGCTGTTATGGCTGCTGTCTCGCGGGATCAACGCGATGCTCGAAACCCACGGTGGCCCACGCCTGGAAGCGCCGATTTTTGCAGCGCTCAACACCTTGCAAACCTACCTGTGGATTGCCGTGTGCAATGCGCTGATCCTGATCAGTTGGGCGCGTTATCAACAACGCCGAGGCCGTCAGTTCGCCCAGCGCCGCGCTGCGGCCAATGCGCTCAGCGATAAAAGCCTGAGTGAAAGTTTCAACCTGGGCGTCGGCCACCTTGAGCAGTTTCGCAAACCCGGCGTGCTGTTGATTCACAACGACGATGAGGGCGGCGTGGAGCGGGTCAAGTCACACGTTTCCCGCGACGTTGAGCGCCCCGGCAGGCTTGGCTAAAGGCTCGGGTTTCTGCAGGGCCAGCGGGCTGTTGTGCCCAGCGCGCTTCTGTGGCCAGCCGCATCCTGTGGCGAGCGGGCTCCTGTGGCGAGCGGGCTTGCTCGCGTTGGGCTGCGTAGCAGCCCCAAAACCAACACCGCATACCGTCTGAACTAACGCGGCGGCTTCAGGATGGGGGCCGCTTCGCGCCCCAACGCGAGCAAGCCCGCTCGCCACAACAGCCCGTTCTTCACAAAACACCCGCGAACTTTTTTGAACGCCCCGGTACTAACCCTCACGACGCGAACTTGGTGGCTAAATACTGGCACCCAGACGCCCTTTGTCGAATCGTTATTAAAACAGCGGCCGCTTGTCGGAATAAAAGCTTCTGAAACAAGCTGTCACACTTTTTAATAATTTTATTATTCTTATTAATCAATAGCTTGCAGATTAAAAACCGACGAATGGGCCACTGGTCCAACTTCTTGGATCTGCCCATGTTGGGTGTTAATTTGCCAGCCCCTGATTTTCGATGGATCGGATATGCCTTCGTTATTGCCACGGATTCGGACTGCGCTGTGCACGCTCACGCTCGCCTGCTTGAGCCTGAACACTGCCGCAGCGGCCCCCACACCGGGTGATCAGGACCTGATCCGCGACCGGCAAAACCGCCTGCTCGAAGAACAGCAGCGCCGCCTTGAAGAACTCAAGGACCTGCCCGGCAAAGAGGCCAAGCCGCAAGCCCCGGCCACGCCTGCCGACACACGCTGCTTCCCGATCAAAGACGTGCAACTGCAAGGCGCCGACAGCCTGCCGGGCGCTGACCGCGAGCGCCTGCTCAAGCCCTACATCGGCCAATGCCTGGGCGTCTCGCAGCTGAATGAACTGCTCAAGAACATCACCGATTACTACATCGCCAAAGGCCGCGTCACCAGCCGCGCCTACTTGCCGCAACAAGACCTCTCCACCGGCCACCTGCAAGTGTTGGTGGTGGAGGGCAAACTTGAAGCCGTGAGAGGCGCCGAAGGCAGCACGGTAACCGACCGTGAACTGGCCATCGCCTTCCCCGGCAAGGTCGGCGAGGCGCTGAACCTGCGCGAAGTGGAACAACTGGTGGACCAGTTGAACCGTCTGCCGTCCAAGCAGGCGCAAATGGAGCTGACCCCCGGCAGCCAGATCGGCGGCAGCGACGTGGTGGTCAAAAACACCCCGCAAAAGCCTTGGCGCGCCAGCCTGTCGCGTAATAACGACGGGCAAAAAAGCACCGGCGAACAGCAATGGGGCGCTGGCCTTGAGTGGGACAGCCCGCTCGGCCTGGCCGACCAGCTCGTGCTGCGCGGCGGCCACGATGCGCTCAGCGACCATCAAAAAACCTCGAAAAACAGCATGCTTTACTACAACGTGCCATGGGGTTGGTGGAATTTCAGTTACACCTACAGCGAGAGCGATTACCGCGCGCCGGGTTACGCCGACACCTTCAAGTTCAAGCAGTCGGGCGACAATGAAAACCACCAGTTGCGCGCCGAACGCGTGATCCACCGCGACGACGTCAGCAAAACCTCGCTCAACGTCGGCGTGGCGCACCTGCGCACCAACAACTACATCAATGACGAACAGCTCCAGACCAGCAGCAACCGCCTCAGCGAGCTGCAATTAGGCGTCAACCACGGCCGTCGCATTGGCACTGCCTTCGTCAACCTCGACCTGGGCATGCAAAACGGCATTGGCGCGTTCGACGCCCAGTCTGAACACGAGCGCGATGCTGACGGCAACCGCCAGCCCAGCGCGCGCTACCGCAAATACACGGCCACCGTCAGCTACCTGCAACCGTTCAGCCTGTTGGGCGAGGCGTTAAGTTTTTCCAGCTTGGCCACCGGCCAGCGCAGTGAAGACATTCTGTTCAGCCCGCAGCGCATCAGCCTCGGCGGCTCGGCCTCGGTGCGTGGTTTCAAGGACCAGGAACTGACCGGCGACAGCGGCGGCTACTGGCGCAACGAGGTGCGCTGGGCGCGCCCGGTGACCCTGGACTGGATGCGCCCGGCGTTCGTCGAATACGGCGCCAGCGTCGGTTACGACCAAGGCGTGATCAGCAACGGCCGCTACAACGGCGACGTGCACGGCCGGGTGTCGAGTAACTCGCTGGAGCTGTTCGCCCGTGGCAAATACGTGAGCACCAGCGTGACCTTTGCACATTCTTTGGAACGCCCGGCAGTGATGAGCGAGCGCGAAGCGCCGATCTACTTCCGTATGGATTTCTTCCTGTAATCAACGCCCCGTTACATCGAGAGTTCGACAATGGATGTTCGCCACTTTGCCTTCCTGGCCCGCCAACCTTCTGCTGCGTTGAAGCCGCGGGACTCGTTCTTTGGCCTGCCCAAGCGCGGCCTGGTGCTGATCCTGGCCAACGCGCTGTTCTGGCAGCCGTTGCTCGCCCAGGCCGACGGCATTGCGGTCAGCGCGCCCGGCACCACCGTCGGCCAGGCCGGCAACGGCGTGCCCGTGGTGAACGTCGCCACCCCGAATGGCAGTGGCTTGTCGCACAACCAATTCAAGGACTACAACGTCGGCCCCAACGGCGTGATCCTCAACAACGCCACCGGCGCAATACAAAACACCCAGTTGGGCGGCAACATTGTCGGCAACCCCAACCTCAAAGGCGGCGCCGCCAGCGTCATCCTGAACGAAGTCAACGGCGGCAGCCCCAGCCAATTGCGCGGCTACACCGAAGTGGCCGGCCAGTCGGCCAAAGTCATCGTCGCCAACCCGTACGGCGTCACCTGCAGCGGCTGCGGTTTCATCAACACCCCCAACGTTACCCTGACCACCGGCAAACCGGTGCTCGACGCCAGCGGCCAGTTGCAACGCTACCAAGTCGACGGCGGCGCCGTGACTATCGACGGCGAAGGCCTCAATGCGAGCAACGTCGACCGCTTCGAAATCATCACCCGCTCAGCCAAGATCAACGCGCAAATCAACGCCCGCCAACTGGCGGTAATCGCCGGGCGCAACGACGTCGACGCCAACACCCTGGCCGCCACCCCGCGCGCCGACGATGGCAGTGCCAAGCCCGAGCTGGCGATTGACTCGTCGGCGCTGGGCGGCATGTACGCCGGCGCGATCAAACTGGTCGGCACAGAGGCCGGTGTGGGCGTGAAGCTCGACGGCACGCTGGCGGCCAGTGGCGGAGATATTCAGCTTGATGCGAATGGGCATTTGAGCATGGCGCAGGCGGCGGCCAGCGGCGCAATCAACGTCAAAGCCGCCAGCCTCGACGCCCAAGGCCCTGTGTACGCGGGCACCGCGTTGGACCTACACACCCAAGGCGACCTGACTAACCGCAAAAGCCTCGCCGCACGTGACCGCATTGCGCTGTCCAGCGGTGGCACGCTGACCAACGGCGACATTATCGAAGCCGGCGTCAACACCGATAACACCCGCAACGCCGCCGGCGATGTGAGCCTGCGCGCCAACACCGTCAACAACACCGGCGCCAGCGTTATCGCAAGCCGTACAGTGGCCGTGGATGCCACCGCCTTGAACAATCAGGGCGGCACCTTGAGCGCGAAACAGCGCACACAGATTACCGCTGCGACCGTCGACAACCAGAACAAGGGGCGCATTCTCAGCAACGACAGCCTGAGTGTCACGGCTGACACCCTACTGAACACGCAAGGTGGGTTGGTCACCAGCAATGGCGCGCTGACCGCCGCCGTGGGCGACGTGCATAACCAGGGCGGCGAAGTGTCGAGCCTGGACACTGCGGCACTCACAGTGAATACCCTGGATAACGTCGCGGGCCTGGTTACCGCCGGCAAAGCGTTGAGCCTGAACATCGGCGCCTTGAATAATCAGAACGGGGTGCTCACCAGCCAGGGCAATGTCGCCCTCGCCGGGAATAATCTGGACAACCGCCAGAAAGGCCTGATCGCCGGGACCAGCGGTGTGCAGGTGAACGTGGCGAACATCGACAACCGCAACGGCGAGCTGTCGAGCCGGGCGGGCGTGCAGGTCAGCGCTACGCAATTGGATAACAGCGACGGCGGGCTGGTGATTGCCGGCAGCGGCTTGAACCTGACGGCGGATCAGTTGCTCAACCGCAACCAAGGGTTGATCAGCAGCGAAGGGCTGTTGAGCGTGACGGCGGGCACGTTGGCCAACCGTGCGGGCACGCTTTCAAGCGCTGGCCCGCTGACCATCAGCACGCGTGGCGCCCTGGACAATCAGGGCGGGCGCCTGGTGACCGACGGCGCCTTGAACCTGAACAGCGCGAGTCTCGACAACAGCCAGCAAGGTACCCTGAGCGCACGACACGCCGCGAACCTCACCACCGCAGACCTGAACAACCAGCAGGGCGGCCAGATCACCAGCGCCGACAGCCTGACCCTGGCACTCAACCGTGGCCAGTTCAATAACCAGGGCGGGCTGATTAACGCGCCGCTGTTGATGCTCAACACGCTTAAGGATGTGAATAACCAGGGCGGCGAGATTTCCAGCAGCCAGGCGTTCACGCTGACCGCAGACAACCTGGACAACAGCAACGGCAAATTGCTCAGCAACACCGCGCTGACCCTGCGCATCGGCCAGGCCCTGGCCAACGTCAAAGGCATGATCGCCGCCGCCTCGCTGGACGCCCACGCGGCCAGCCTGGACAACAGCGGCGGCACCGTCACCAGCCGTGGCGACACGCTGCTCAACGTTGATGGCCGCCTGACCAATCGCGATCAGGGCCTGCTCAACGCAGGCACCACGTTGACGCTTAACAGCGCCGAGTTGCACAACCAGAACGGCTCACTGCTGGGCAGTGCGATTGCCCTAGACTTTGGCAACGCCACGGGCGACCTGTATAACGCCGGTGGCCTGATCACCAGCGCAGGCAACCTGACCATCAGCCACTTGCGCGACTTGAGCAACCAGGGCGGCGAACTTTCCAGCGCGCAAACCGTGAACCTCAGCGGGCGCACGCTGGACAACAGCGGCGGCAAGTTGATCAGCAATAACCTGCTGGTACTCACTGCCGAAAACCTGATCAACCAGAACGGCCTGATGTCTGGCTGGCAAGGCCTGAGCGTCAGCGGCGCTAACCTGGACAACCGCAACAACGGCACACTGTCGAGCCGCTATGGCGACTTGAATGCCACGCTGACCGCCAACCTGCTCAACAGCGGTGCGGGCGCACTGGTCAGCCAGAAAGCGCTGACCGTTAACGCCGCGCAGTTGGACAACAGCGCCAACGGCGTGCTTTCCAGCGCCGCCGGCCAGACGCTCACCGTCGCCGGTTTGCTCAACAACGCCCAAGGCGGCGTGATCGACAGCGGTACGGCGCTCACACTGAACGCGCAGAACCTGGATAACACCGCCGGCAGTATCACTGGCGGCACCGCCACGCGTCTGGACCTGCTTGCCACCCTGACCAACACCAACGGCAAATTGGCCAGCGGTGGCCCGCTGCTGATCAGCCGTGCGGCGCAGGTCAACAACCAGGGTGGCCAACTCGCCAGCCAGGGTTTGCTGACCTTATTGACGGGCGGCCTGGATAACCGCAACCGCGGCACACTGGCCGCCAATGACCGCCTGAGCATCACCGCCAGCGGCCTGGTGCAGAACGGCAACGATGGCTTGATCTACAGCCAGAACGCTGACCTCACGCTCACTGCCAACCGGCTGGACAACAGCGCAGGCGCAGTGCAAAGCCAAACTGGCCTGGCCCTGAACGTGGCCGACGCCGTCGACAACCAAAGTGGCAAGCTGATCGCCCAAGCGGGCGACCTGAACGTCAGCGCCGCCAGCCTCGACAATCGGGGCGGCACCCTCGCCAGCCTCAAAGCCTTGCTGCAGACCCGAGTCGTCGGCGTGCTGCGCAACGGCTACGACCTCAACAACAATCGCCAGGGCGGCGTGATGCAGGGGCAAACCCTGGACCTGCAAGCAGGCACCGTGGACAACTACGGCGGGCGCATTTCCGCGCAGGGCGGCAACGGCCTCGTCACCACCGGCAATTTCGATAACCGCAACGGCGGGCTCTATGCCAAAGGCCTTATGCGCGTGGTCGGGCACGACTTCGATAACAGTGGCGACAACGATGGCCAGATAGCTGCCAAGCAGATCGATCTGGACCTGAGCGGTGCACTGAACAACCGCTTGGGCATTGTGGAAAGCGAATCCACGCTCAAGGTGCACGCGGCCAGCCTCGACAACCAAACCGGGCGCCTGCGTGCGCTGGGCGCCGGTGGTACGACCGAATTCGCCATCGGTGGCGTGTTCGACAACCGCAACGGCGTGCTCGAAACCGCCAACAACGACCTGCTCCTGACTGCCGGCAGCTTGCAGAACCTTGGCGGCAGTGTGCTGCACGTCGGCACCGGCAACTTCGGCATAGCCCCCGCCAACCTCAACGACGTGGGCGGCAGCCTGGTCACGCGGGGTGACCTGACCATCAGCCAGGACACCTGGACTAACAGCAGCGTCATCCAGGCCGGGCAACTGACGGTCAACGTCAACACCCTCGACCAGACCGCGACCGGGCAACTGCTCGGCGCGCGGCGCTTTATCGGCAGCGGCGGCAACTGGACCACCAACGGCCTGATCGCCAGCGACGGCGACCTCGACCTGACCTTGAGCGGCGCGCTGAACAGCAGCGGGCGCATCAGCAGCCTGGGCAAATTGAACCTTACGGCTGCCCAAGCGAGCTTGAGCGACACCGCCAGCATCGCCGGTGGTGGCGTGACAAGCGCAACCATCAGCGGCGTGCTGAACAACCGCGGCCGCCTGACCTCGGCCACCGACTTGCTGATCAACGCCGGTACGCTCAACAACTACGCCACCTTGGGCAGCGGGCAAACACTGACCGCCACCACCGGCGCGTTGCTCAACGACCACGGCCTGATCTTCAGCGGCGCCGACATGAGCCTGCGTGTGGCGTCGTTGAACAACAGCTACGGCGACGTCTACAGCATGGGCAACCTGAGCGTCGATCGCGACGGCAAGGGCGGCTTGGCCGACAGCATTATCAACAGCTCGTCGAGTCTGCAAAGTGACGGCGACCTGAGCCTCGCTGCGGGCTCGATCAAAAATCAACGTGCGGTGCTGACCGTGAATGACGCGGGCGTCTACACCGCCTCCGCCACTGAAGGCACCTGCATCGAGTCGGTTAACGCCGGTGACTGCAGAGCCGGCGGCACGCCGCGCAACTACGTATGGGAACTGGTGACCCGCGACAAGCTGGAAGTATTGGCCGCCAGCGCGGGCTCCAGCATCACCTCGGGCGGCAACATGACGCTGACCGGCGGCGATTTGCTCAACAGCAGCAGCTCCATTGCTGCCGGTGGCAACTTCACCGCACGCCTGAACAGCCTGGTTAACACCGGCATCGAAACCGGCGAAACCGAAACCTATCGGCTGTTTACTTCCGAGCGCACCAAGCACCCGGATGGCTGGTTCAGCGCCGCCAGCGCCCTGACCGATAAGTATTGGTACAAAAGCCCTGATTACACGCCCAATGACCTCGGCGGCCTGCAAGCGGCCGTCGCCAACTTCATCGGTTTGATGGAGAGCGAGAGGACCCAATTCGGCAAAGTCACCAAAATCGCCAGCGACGACCAACGCTACGCCGCGGTGATTCAGGCCGCTGGCGCGGTGGACGTCAAGGCGCAAGCCGGTATCGACAACAGCGTTGTACGCCTGGGTTATCACTACATTGGCGCGGGTGCGAAAACCGCGACCGCGGCCACCGGTGCCAGTGGCGCCGCCGGTTACTCGACCCTCGTGACCCTCAATCAGCAACTGCCGCCTGACTTGGCCCAACAGCAGATCAACCCGCTGAGCTTGCCGGGTTTTGCGTTGCCGAGCGGGCAGGGTGGCCTGTTCCGCCTCAGTGGTGAAAGCGCCAGCGCGCCTGCCAGCACCGGCCCTCAATCCTGGACCTTGGGCGGCGGCACCGTCGACCGCGCGGCGGCTACCGGCCCAGTCGTGCCGGGTAGCGGCACTTCGGCCGATGGCGTGGTGATCAACCGCGTGCAAGGCCTGCCCGACAGCCAGTTCGTCTCCAACCCGCAAAAGTACCTGATCGAAACCAACCCGGCGCTGACCAACCTCAGCCAGTTTTTGAGTTCTGATTATATTCTGTCCAAGCTGGGTTTTGACCCGGACCAGGCACAGAAACGCCTCGGCGACGGCCTCTATGAACAACGCCTGATCCAGCAGGCCGTGATTGCTCGCACCGGCCAGCGCTTCATTGATGGCCAGACCAGCGATACGGCGATGTTCAAGTACCTGATGGACAACGCCCTCGGCAGCCAACAGGCACTCAACCTGTCGGTAGGCGTGAGCCTCACCGCCGAACAAGTCGCGGCGCTGACCCACGACATCGTGTGGATGGAAAACGCCACCGTCGCCGGCCAGCAAGTGCTGGTGCCCGTGCTCTACCTGGCCCAGGCCAACAACCGCCTGGCGCCCAACGGTGCACTGATCACCGGCAGCGACTTAAGCCTGGTGTCTGGCGCTGATCTGAACAACGTCGGCACCCTGCGCGCCACCAATAACCTCGCTGCCAGCGCTGGGCGCAACATGGTCAACAGCGGCCTTACCCAAGCGGGCAACCGCCTTGATCTGCTCGCCGGCAACAGCCTGACCAACCGCGCCGGCGGCATCATCGCCGGGCGCGACGTCAACGTAGGCGCAGTGAATGGCGACGTGCTCAACGAGCGCAGTGTCACCCGCCACCAGAGCAGCAGCGGCTACCGCACCGAACGCACCGACTTCGTCGACAACGCGGCGCGCATCGAAGCCGCCAACACCCTGACCGTGCAAGCCGGCCGCGACGTCAACAGCAGCGGCGGCGCACTTAAAAGCGGCGCCGACACGCAGATACAAGCTGGGCGTGACGTGAACCTGGCCACCGCTGAACAGCGCAATGCCAATACCGTCAGCACCTACGCGCGCAGCAGCAGCGTGGCGCAGTACGGCACGGTTGTGGAGGCAGGGCGCGACTTTCAAATTGTGGCTGCGCGGGACATCAGCGCGATTGGCAGCCAGTTGAATGCAACGCGTGATTTGGCGATAGCGGCCAAGGGCAATGTGGTCTTGGCGTCGGCGGCGAATGAACAGCATGCGGCGTTTAACTCCAAAAAGGTCACCAGTCAGGAAGACCATGTGCAGCAAGCGGGCACATCATTAGTGGCCGGTGACAACCTTTCCCTGAGTGCAGGCAACGACCTCCTCGTCAGTGCCAGCCGCGCGAGTGCGGGCAAGGAAGCCTACCTGTACGCAGGCAATGACCTGGCGCTGAACGCCGCACAAAACACCGACTACAGCTATTACCGTAAAACCAAAACCAGCAGCGGGTTGCTCTCCAGCAGCCAGAAGACGCGCATCGACAGCAGCAACTCAGTCACCCAGCAAGGTTCTTCCATCAGCGCCGACACCGTGGTCGTGCGTGCTGGCCGTGACATTGGCACCCGCGCCAGCGACGTCGTGTCCACCAACGCCACCAGCTTGATTGCCGGGCGCAATGTGCTGATCGACGGGGCGACAGAAACCGTCGAGCAAAGCCATTCGTCCTCGGTCAAAAAATCGGGACTGCTGAGCACTGGCGGCATCGGCGTCACCCTGGGTTCGAGCAGCAACAAGAACACCTCCACCAGCACTACCGAAACCACCCGCGCAAGTAACATCGGCAGTGTGGTTGGCAGCGTGAACGTCCAGGCCGGCAACGACCTGACCCTTCGAGGTTCCGACGTTGTTGCCGGTAAGGACATCAGCCTGGTTGGGCAAAATGTCAGCATCCTGGCTTCCGAGAACAACAACCGCAGCGAGCAAACGTCCAAGAGCAAATCCAGTGGCTTGACCCTGGCGCTGTCCGGCACCGTGGGCAGCGCAGTGAATTCCGCTTACCAGACCGCCAAGCAAGCCAAGAACGAGGACGACAGCCGCCTCTCGGCGCTACAAGGTGTGAAAGCGGGCTTGACCGGCGTGCAGGCCTGGCAAGCGGCGCAACAGAACGGCGGCATGAACAGCGGCAACGCCAGCCAATTTGTGGGGATCAGCCTCTCGCTGGGTTCGCAAAAGTCCGACTCCAAACAAACCCAGGAGCAGACACTCAGCCAGGGCAGCAGCCTGACGGCGGGCAACAACATCACCATCGTCGCGCACGGCAATGGTACGCCCGGTGCTGCGGGTGACATCCGTGTTCAAGGCAGCAAGCTGCAAGCCGGCAACGAGATGCAGTTGGCGGCAGAGCGTGATATTCGCCTGGAAGCTGCGGCTAACAATCAAAAACTCGACGGCAAGAACAGCAGCAGCGGCGGCGCCGTAGGCATCAGTGTGGGCGTAGGTTCGCAAGAGAGTGGCCTGAGCGTCTTCGCCAATGCGAACAAGGGAACCGGTAACGAAAAGGGTACCGGCACCACCTGGACAGAAACGACGCTGGACGCAGGCAAGCAAGTCAGCCTGATCAGCGGGCGCGACACGGCCCTCAAAGGTGCGCAGGTCAGTGCAGACAACATTACTGCCTCTGTGGGTCGCGACCTCACGCTGCAAAGTCTGCAAGACACCGATAACTACAAGTCCAAGCAGACCGATGTCAGCGGCGGCGTCAGTTTTGCCATCATCGGCAGCGGTGGCAGTGCAAATCTGAGCATCAGCAAAAGCAAAATCGACTCCAAATACCAAAGTGTGCAGGAGCAGACCGGATTATTTGGCGGCAAAGGCGGCTACCAAATTGATGTGGGCAACCATACCCAGCTCGATGGCAGTGTGATCGCCAGCACGGCCACGCCGGACAAAAACCGCCTGAGCACCAACACCCTTGGCTGGAGCGTTTTAAAGAACAAGGCTGACTACACAAGCCAGTTGCAGAGCGCCAGCGCCAGCAGTGGCAGCGATGGCGCTGAAGGTTTCATCAGCAATATGCCGAGTGGCACCTTGATCGCCTTCAATCACGGCGACAGTGACAGCGGCACCACCTCGTCGGCGATCTCCAACGGAACCCTTGACCTCCGCGACCCTGCCAAACAGCAGCAGGATGTGGCGACGCTGAGCCACGACGTTGAACACGCCAACGGCGCCATCAGCCCAATCTTCGATAAGGAGAAAGAGCAGAAACGCCTGCGGCAGGTGCAGTTGATTGCGGATATTGGTACTCAAACCGTCGACATTGTGCACACGCAAGGAGAGCTCAACGCCCAGGAGGCGGGCCGTAAAGAACTGGCCGCTCAAGGCGTTGATAAGCCAACGAGTGAACAGATCGCTGCCAGCGCTGCGTACAAAAAAGTCATGGTTGACTACGGCGTCGGCGGTAACTACCCGCGCGTAGCTCAGGCCGTGACAGCGGCATTGCAGGGGCTGGTTGGGGGCGACATCGGTTCAGCCATTGCGGGCGCATCGGCGCCGTACCTGGCGCAAGTCATCAAGAAAACTACTGGAGACAACCTCGCACTCAACACCATGGCGCATGCCGTATTGGGTGCGGTGGTTGCGCAGGTACAGGGTAACTCGGCGCTGGCAGGCGGCGCCGGGGCTGCGACGGGCGAGTTAATCGCCCATCAACTTTATCCGGGTATAGCCGCGGATGACCTGACGCAGAAGCAAAAAGAGACGGTTTCAGCGCTGTCCGGTTTGGCTGCCGGGCTGGCTGGAGGGATTGCAGGTGGTGACCTGAGCGGCGCAGTGACGGGCGCGCAAGCGGGTAGCAATGCTGTTCAGAACAACTACCTGAGCAAGGCGCAGAAAGCTCAGCGTGACGCGGAAATGGCCAGCTGCGAGGGCACGGGTTGCCGGACAGGTACTGCGACCAAGTGGATGGCGATCGACATCGCGCAAGACGCCAGTTTTACAGCAGGTACTGCCGCTGGCGCTGTGTTGGGGTTGAATGACGCCGTTGATAGCATCGTGCACACCGCTGGCAACCTTAGGGAAACGTACGCGGCCCTCAAGGCCGTGGTTGAGAGCGGCGGCGTTTGGGATTCGGTCAAACAGACGTACATCGACCGCATTGATACATTGCAGGCACAGTTTGAAGAAGCCGGTCCCAGTGGTTCATACCTGGCTGGGGTTGAAACTGGAAAGCTGTTGAGTGATATGGCGGGTGTTCTTTCAGTTGGCGGGGGAGTCGTGAAGGGCGGCGCCTTGCTGGCGGAAAAGGTCACTGCTAAGGTCACCAAGGCCGAGTTCGAGGCGGTGGCAAAAGCTTCGACGGACAGGCCACCACTGACCAGCAATAGTGATGGGTTGGATGCGAAAGCGGCAGCGGAGGCTCCCAAACCGGCTAGCATTACCACTATTACGGACGAGATGAAGGCTGATCCTTACGATCCGGATTGGCAGCGTTACGTGGGTAATGAGCCCAGATCAGTCGGGGCGGATGTTGTTAGCGGAGGTACAAAGGGCACAATTCCTGAGAATATGAGCCCTACAGGTGCGGGACGAAGTGGAGCTTTTAATGAAGCTAAACGTCAATCAGGCATTCCCACAAGCCAGCAACCTAGCCGGATCCTACCAAATGTCGATAAACGGGGTAATCCTCAGCCGGGGAAAATTTATGAGTTCGAGGTTCCAGCTTCAGGTGGGGGTCTCAAAACGGTAAGGATCCGTGATGATGCAGGAGGTCACGATTTCGGTTCAGGTAATTCCCAAAATCGTGGGTCCCACTTTAACGATGAAACTGGAAATCACTATGACTATTGATACTCAAGTCGTGAGTACGCCTGATATTTCAATTACTAACGATGTGATTAATCCCCATTGGGCGAGTGATGATTTTAGATCAGTATTGTCAGCAGCTAGTTTTTTAGTCGCTGATGCGTCCAATACGTCACTTGTAGGTGTGCTGAGTTTTATTTATAGTCTGATTGATAAAAAACTACCCGGGTATGATGTTTGGTTACTCCTAGGTAACTCTGCTTGGCAGCCAGATACTCGAATTGTACGCTATCGAAAATTGTGGGGGGCGCTGAAGTTTCGAGGAAGTGAAATTTCGGGTGGTAGTGACTCGCAAGAATCTGTCGTAGAGGCTTATGAGAAGTTAAAGTTTTTCGGTGCTGTACGTCTTTCAGAACTATCTATTGCGACTGTCATTGATGTAATTATTGAAGAGCGCTGTTCATATATTGCCGCAACACCCAAGACTTTTGAATTTAAACGCATTCTTGATGTTGGGTGGTCTGGAAGTGTGGCTGAAGATTTTAGTCTTTTTTGTCACGTCTGCGAAGAAAATGGATTGCTTTTTAAGCAGGTCGGTGAGTTTGATGATCATGAGTGGGGTTTTATATCTATCGGGTTGCCAGAAATCATTGAGAAATTATTGATTTAAAATGGAGCAGAAGAAACTGGAGGGTTAACTTGCGCTACCAGAATCAATGACTATTGAGGAACTTAATACTGAGTTTGCAGAGTTGTTAGATGGGCTCGCCCTACAAATAATTAGTAATAAATACTTTATAAAGTTATTGTCGGATTTAAGTGAAAGGCAGTGGCATACCTATAGGGTCTTAAATGTCTGCACCAAAGGGCGAATTTACAATTGCCTGATGTCTGCATGGAATGGTTATGATCTAGAGCTAATTGAAAATGTTGTTAGCGTTATGGTGAGGTTGGGTCTTGAAAGAATAAATATATTCTAAGGTCTTGCACGCCAAAGATGTGTCGCCGGAATTTTTTGGTGAGATTTCACTTGCTCTTTCTGAGTTGGGCGATTCAGTGACAGACCCATACAGCGGTATGGGTTATAAGAAAAATAGGCTTCAGTACACGATTAATGCAAAGACAAATGTTGGTTCGCTGTGCCTATTTCTCCCGCTCAAATCGGGCGGCAACCAGGCCGCCCGGGCTGTTACTCAGGAAGGATCGGCATTGAGCCTGCGACTGATGACGTCCAGCAAATCACACCCGTCGCGCAGCGGAATAGCCAGCAAATGGGCGAAGTCTTGAAGCACCACAGCGTCGCTGCTGAGTTGCTCGCGGAAAGCCAGATTTTCCAGCAGTTGAGTGACTGCCCGAATTCTGAACACAGCGGCATCGTGGAGGACGTCGAGGGGCGCTTTGGTGTCGATGAGCAGTGCGGGGACGGTGCAGTCGTGGCCCGTGAGGGGCATGTATTGGGTCATTTGAAACCTCGTTTAGATGGTATGAGAGCCATCACCTGTTCGTCGCCAAACGAATTGGGTGGCAGCCGTACGCAGGTTGGCGAACCGGAAACGAGAAACCGGCAGACCCGAAGGTCTCCCGCGCACAGCCGCCATAACAGCGACTCTGCAGGTGCAAAAAAGCCTGCAAAAAAACGCAGAACGTTTTTGCACTCGTTATCGGGTCGCCAAACCCGTTCGCCCTATTTGGGCGACGGCCGGACTATAAGCCCCGCGCCCAAACCCACGCAAGGCATCAAACTACTGGCCCAATCACAATGCCCCTGTCTTCTCGCCTATCGCCGCAAAATCAGCGGCAGGCCATGTTCTGCATTTGAAGGCGCGGCAGTCTCTTGGCCAGTCGCCTTGCATCAGGCAAACACCGCCACCGTTTGCCGCCCTCTCAGTACCAGCGTTCCCGCTTCGCTCCACACTTCCATATCTTGCAGCGAATAGCCGCCAGCGGCCTGCTGACTTGATGACTTTAATAAAAACCAGCCACCGGCCTCGGGCGCGCTGACGATATCGAATGTCCACGAAACCGTACTCAGCGGCACGGGCTCTGTCAAAACCGTCACCGCAGCCGGTGGCAATGCATCGGCTAAAGCGATCAACGCCACCACCGGATCAACGCCCTCCGCGTCGAGATGCTTTACCCACACTTGCAGTTCGGGATGATTTGCCCCGGAAAATGGCGCCGCACTGCCGGTTGCGGGCCTCATGTCAAAGTTGTAAACGCAGGGCGGCGCCTTTCGCCTTTCGAACTCTGACGCCAAGTGCTGTGGCGCTTCTAAGTTGGGCGGCTGAAAAAAATTGTGCTGAAGCGGACTCTCGCGATGAGCGGTAAATACCATCGTCATCTGCAGCGTTAATTCGCCAGCCGATAAGCATTCAACCGCTACCGTTGTTACGGATTTGCCCTGACGCAACACTTTTGAAAAGAACACCTGTTCTTGCGTCGAAGGGCTGATGAAGGTGACGTGCGCAGATTTAAGGGGCGGCAAATCAAGCGGGATGCTCTGTCGTACAGCCTCCAGTGACAAGGCGGCCGTCAAGCCGCCGTAGATGGTTCGGCCTTGTAGCCAATTTGCAGGGACAGTGAAGGGGTGGGACGCATCGAACGTTTTGAAGAGCTGACTGAGTGACACCACCATTTGCTTTTCCTCGATCAAATAAGTCCATTGAGAAGGAGAGCAGGCCACTCACCCTGAGGCCTGTGAATTGTAATAACGTAACATTACGGCATTATTTGCAAATGATAAATTGTATTTTTGAGTGGACCGTCCAAAAGAGACACACGGATCAAGTCGGCCAGAATGATCAGCTTTTCAAAGCCTTGGCTATCAGTGCTGGCATAATAATATTGCCTAATGTCTTCACCGTTATTGCCGATACGTTGGCGGTGATTAAACGCATCACATAACCCGCGCCGGTAACTCGCCGCCGCTCTCAACCCGTTTTACCGTTACCCCACAAGGAAGAAGTACATGATCAAGCTGTTCTGCAAAGCTGCTGTGGTGTTGTCCCTGGCCGCGTTGTTCGGCTGCTCCTCGACGCCGTCCGTGGAGAAGATGCAGGCGGACGTGGCCAACTATTCGTTGCCCAAGGCTGCAGTCGCCGATAAAGGCCTGGTGTATGTCGTACGCCCAAGCAACGTCGGAATGATGGTGCGCTTCAACGTGTTCCTGGATGACAAGGAAGCCGACTCGGAGATGGGTTACAACCGCGGTAATCAGTACATTTATTTCTTCGTCACGCCGGGCCAACACGTGATCAGCTCCAAAGCTGAAAACTGGGCTGACATGCCGATCAACGTCAAAGCCGGTGAGGTTGTGTACCTCAAGCAGGAAGTCGACATGGGCTTCGCCATCGCGCGCAACAGCCTCAAAAAGCTGAGCGAGTTGGAAGGCCGTTACCTGGTCAAGGACGCGTCTTTAGGCACCGTGACCAAAGAAAGCAAGTGAGTTAAAAGCGCTTGCGGCAGCCGGGCTTCAGGCTCGGCCGCTTGGCTTTTTGAACCAGCACAATCATTAAAGGACTGATGTGAAAAACCTCCTCCTGATTATCCTCTCCGCCCTCATCCTTGGCGGCTGCGTCAGCCACCCTCTCACGCCCGAGCATCGCGCGCAGGTCAAAACGGTCAAAGTGCTGCCCGTAAAATGGGCGAAAAACATGGTCTACATGGGCCGTGAACAAGCATGGGGCGCAGCGTTGGGCGCCGGGCTTGGCGCGGGTGTCGGCATGGCCAGCGGCGCGTCGAAGTTGGGCACGGCGGCGTTGAGCGGCGCGGGTTTCGCCGCTGGCATGAAGGTCGGGCAACTGGCCGAGATGTCGACGCCTGCGGCGATCCTTACCGTGATGGACGCCGAAAATATCGACGTGGGCGTGTTGCTCAAGCAGGCTTTTGTGGAGGCCTTGGGCAAAACCTCATCACTCAAGGTGGTAGGTGACGATGAGCCGGCCGATGCGAACATTCAACTGACGGTGAGCGAGTGGGGCTTTCGCTTGACGCAGGGTTTCAGCAGCGTGGTGTACCCGACGCTCAGCGTGTTGGCGCAGATGGACCGTGGCGACGAAATGCTCTGGCGCACGTTTGAGACGATCACGCCGTTCAACGGCCAGAATGTTTACGGCTACACGCCGCTCGTTTACCGCACCGACCCCGAGGCCTTGCGCCGCGCGCTGACGGGCATCACGCAGATCTCCGCAAGTTACCTGGTGAAAGAACTCAAGTAAGGCTGCGTGTTTTTTGCGCAGCTGCTTGTTGCGAGCGGGCTTGCTCGCGTCGGGGTGCGAAGCGCCCCCAGTAAAGGCGAATGCGGTGTATCAGGCACTCTGCATCGGCCACCTTTGGGGCTGCTTCGCAGCCCAACGCGAGCAAGCCCGCTCGCCACAGTAATGTGGGCGGCCCAGCTTCCGGTTTGCCCTGAGCCAATAAGCCGGACGCG